>JAGCFN010000004.1 GCA_017650085.1 Bacteroidaceae bacterium
GCTTGGGAGCGTATGAAGGAGAGGACGAAGAAGAAGATTAAGGATATTGCCCGCGACCTCATTCTTCTCTATTCTCGTCGACGCGAAGAAAAGGGTTTTGCATTCAGCCACGACAGCTTTATGCAACATGAGCTCGAGGCAAGTTTCCTCTATGAAGATACTCCTGACCAACTCAAAGCCACTCAAGATGTCAAGTCGGATATGGAAAGGCAAAGGCCGATGGATAGGCTCGTCTGCGGCGATGTTGGCTTCGGCAAAACGGAAGTGGCGGTCAGAGCTGCTTTCAAAGCATGCGTGGACAATAAGCAAGTGGCAGTTCTTGTTCCGACAACTGTCCTCGCTTATCAGCATTTCCGCACCTTCCAGAGCCGTCTCAAGGACTTTCCTGTCAAGATAGAATACCTGACCAGAGCAAGGACTCCTCAACAGACGAAACAGGTTCTGGAAGGCCTCAAAAGCGGAACAGTAAACATCATCATCGGCACACATAAACTCATAGGCAAGAGTGTGCGTTTCAAAGACTTAGGTCTTCTCATCATAGACGAGGAGCAGAAGTTCGGCGTATCGACCAAAGAAAAGCTCCGTCAACTGAAAACAAATGTCGACACCCTAACTTTGACGGCAACTCCGATACCTCGAACCTTGCAATTCTCCCTGATGGGAGCTCGCGATTTGAGTGTCATCCAAACTCCTCCGCCCAACCGTTATCCCATCCAGACACAGCTTTGTCAGTTCAGTGCCGGAATTATTGCCGAAGCCATCGAGTTCGAAATGAGCCGAAGCGGACAAGTCTTCTTTGTTAATAACCGCATCAGCCAACTTCCTGAGCTTGCTGAACTTGTCCGAAAGAACGTGCCAGATTGCCGAGTGGCAGTCGCTTACGGAAAGATGCCGCCAGAGGAACTCGAGAAGATTATGGTGGACTTCATGAACTACGACTACGACGTGCTCATCTCCACAACCATTATTGAGAGCGGACTCGACATTCCAAATGCCAACACAATCATCATCAACGGAGCCCACAACTTTGGCCTTTCGGACCTTCATCAAATGCGAGGAAGGGTGGGGCGCTCAAACAAAAAGGCATTCTGCTACCTTCTTGCACCACCTCTATCCGTCCTGAACATAGATGCTCGACGCAGACTGCAAGCCATCGAGAACTTCAGCGACTTGGGAAGTGGCATTCATATTGCCATGCAAGACCTCGATATCCGAGGCGCAGGAAACTTGCTCGGAGCCGAACAAAGCGGCTTTATTGCCGACCTCGGATACGAGACGTATCAGAAGATATTGTCTCAAGCCGTCACAGAACTCCGTAATGATGAGTTCCACGAACTCTATGCAGAAGAGATTAAGGAAGGCAACGTTGTTGAAAGTACCGAGGTTGTAGACGATTGCCAACTTGACAGCAACCTTCCCATGTACTTCAGCGAAGATTATGTTCCAACGTCAAGCGAACGGATGCTCCTTTATCGGGAACTTGATTCGATGGAGCGTGATGAAGATGTTGAAAGGTTCCGCCAAC
>JAGCFN010000039.1 GCA_017650085.1 Bacteroidaceae bacterium
CATTCAGCGTGACATATGTTACCTTTGCTTCGTACTTGCCGATAACTCCATCAACAAGACCGAGGAATTTAATTTCTTCAAACTTAAGGTTATCGATGAGTCCCTGAACGACACCAGTAAGACCTTCGCTAGTAACACTAATGTTCTGTTTCAGTGTTGTTGCAACATTATTGAGAATACCATTGAAGAAATCGTAACCAGGCATCTTTTCATAGTTGAAGTCCTTACCCCAAGCCAAGTTGAGAGGCTTGAAGAATGTGGCTGCCAAATTGTACTGAGAGTATACAGAGTGTTCTTTCTCTGCTCCGTCAGCATCAGTGGTAGTATAAGTGCACTTCAAACCATATCTGTCAACCTTGAGGTCGCGAATTACCTGATAGACATCGGTTAAGAGTTTGTGCAAGCTGTTTTGTCCGTCAGGCTTGTCGAACTGATTTCCGATCCACATGATCTTGTCATATGCTTCATTGAACAACTCAAGGATCTGATCTCTCTTAATGGCGATACCATTGTCTTCCTTCATGACAATTCTAGGTGTGACATATGTAGTTGCTTCGTAGAAGCCATTGTCTGCACGGCTGAAGCCGAACTGCAGTTTGTCATTGCTCTTTGTGATAGGATTGAGCTTGAGAGGAGATTCTTCATCAAGAGTGTTGACGATGCTCAACTTCAGGCCTTCGAGGTTTGCGGTGTTAGGATTGATGGTCATGTAAACCTTACCAGCGTTACCGTCCTCGTTCAAGAGAGGCATGTTAGCGGGAGCTTCAAAGATCTCAACACCATCGATCATTTCAAGATCCTTTGCGGTGAGAACCTCATCCTTGCGGATGTAGTTTGCATCATCGTCTGTTGGGAATTCTACGTCGCTGTAAGGAACACCATAGAATGCAACAAGAACGTTAGACTGAACGTCTGCAGGCAGGTTGAAGGAACCGAACCAGGGGTTGTATGTGCCCTGAACGATGATACCTGTCACTTGCTTTGCAAGAGCATTCTGAATTGCAATGACATCTCCCTGGATGTTATTAATGACATTTACAACAGAGTCAACTCTTGTGTTAACATTGTCTATGCGTGTTGTCAGGTTTGTGATGTTGTTATTGATGGTTTCAATGTCGCCTTCAATAGTTGTAATACTATTTTGGATTGTTGTAATCGTAGTGTTGGTGGTATTAGTAACATTACAAAGAGAATCAACTGTAGTATTCAGAGATGAAACGATTGTAACAAGTTGTACCATATCCTGAATGTTCTCGTCACCAACACCTGCAATGACTCCATTGACGATAGGCATTACCTTATCCTCGGTAATGAAATCACCGTTTTCAAGAATATTGTTAATGATTTCAGTAATCGCTACATTGATATCACCACCCTCTTTTAAGAGTTCCTTAATGATCTCAGTAATCTTTTCGGTAAGAGTCTCATTAATAATTTGAAGGACTTCATTCTTAATGTTCTCGGTAGCACCTTCCAATGCAGTGATGCGTTCGAAGATTTCTTTGTATGTTGCTTCACTCCATAAGCGCTTGAGCCATTCGATGTCAACTTCGTTTGCGCGGATTCTTTGACGATCACTATCGAGCTCTGTGAGCATTCTCGCAACGAGGGCGCCAATAGAGTCCTTCAACTGCTCCTTAGTAGCATAATTCTCAAGATCCTCTTTATTGACATAATTCTCCATCACATAATTGAGGATGTCAGCCTTAGCTGTAGCTACTTCTGCCTGAGCAATGAGACGTGCCTCTTCAAGGAAGCTAGCACATTGAGCCTCTAATGTTGCGAGTTTCTCGCTCATGCCGTCGAGCTTCTTATCCATTTCGTCAACCTTCTCTGTCAAATTGGCAAGAGTGGTCTCTTTCAATTCTTTGAGAGCATCCTCAAGTGCTTTGATTCTTCCTGTGTTATCAGTTACCTTATCACTAAGGTCCTTGAGGTTATTCAGAGCTTCTTCGATAGTGGCGAACTTCTCATCGTATTCAGACTTCATGCTTGTGACAGTCTGAGTCAGGTTGTCGATGAGCTTGTGGTTGGCTTCAGCCAATGCAAATGCATCATTTGCCTGGGTGAGAGCTTGCTCGGCCTTTCCGCTGATTGCAGTAAGTTGAACCTCAAACTCAGAAACTTTCTGGAAAGCAGAGTTTGCGAGGGCGTTGGCTGCTGTAGCGAGGTCTTTTGCGTCAGATGCTGTCTGTTTTGCAGTTTCAGCAGCAGTCTTTGCTTCATTAGCAAGGCGGTTAGCTTCATTTGCCGTTATGATAGCAGAATTAGCCAAATCCTGAGCGTTTTTAGCAATTTCCTTTGCAGTTTCAGCAGCATTCTGTGCACTTTCTGCAGCCAGTTTCGCAGCATCAGCAGCAGTCTTTGCGTCTGTTGCAAATTGTAAAGCCTGCTTTGCCTGTGCCTCAGCGCCAGTCATTCTTGCCTCAAGTTCTGCCAACTTGCTGGTTACATAGTTGTAGTCGCAGTTGCACTGGCTATTGTTTGCGAGGTCTTCCCTTATCTTGCGAAGTTCTTCCTGCAAGTTGTTGATGACACCCTGCATGATTTCCTGAGCAGCCTTAGCGGCAGCAACATCTGAAGCCAGAGGATTGAACGCAGCAATGAGAGTCTTCAGAGCGTCGTCAATGGTGTTAACCTGCTGGGTAAGGAGATCGATGGTGTGATTAACAGCACCCAATTCTTCCTTGGTGGCAGCGTTAGCAAGACCGTTAGTGAGAATCTCAATCTGTTTGTTGATGCTCTCAATCTGATCGGTCAGGCCCTTGATGACAGCCTTCAGTGCATTTGAATCACATTCGCAAGAGTTGAAGCCTGCAAATGCTTTCTCGAGAGAGTCAAGAGCAGCCTTGTAAGTGGCAATCTGCTCTTCCAGCTTCGCAACTTGTGCATCAAAGGCTTCCTGCAGAGTAGCATTGTCCTTGATGTACTGTGTGCGCAACTCGTTGTAATAATCCTCGTTTGTATCTTTACAAGACACGAACGCTCCTACACTTACTGCTGCAACCAGCAGCATGAGTAATTGAATGAGTTTCTTTTTCATTTGTTAAAATGTTAAAAGTATTAAAATAGAGTTATATGGTTTTACATTTGTGCATAATATGCCCTTTTTGTAGATGATACTCCGCACAAAGGTACGACTTCGTTTAGTAATATGAGCAAAGAATAAGGGCCGTTTAATATATTTTAACGTAAAATATGCTAAACTTTAAAAAAATTAACACAAAGTGATGCGTTTATTCGTTCATAATGCCTGTTTTGTTGCAGGATTGTTCGTTGGTAGGATGTTTTGCCCAAAATCTCATCATAAACAGGATGCTGAGCGAGCCGAAAAGAAGCATTACGATGTATGCCGAGGCTTGGCTTCCGAACCAATCTGCATACGTTAGGTCGGCAAAGTCCTCGCCTAATGTATTGAGTTGGATGGCTGCGATACCGTTGTTGAGGATGTGGAGCAGGGAAGTCAGAACAATATTTCCCGTCTTGTAGTAGATAATTCCGAAAAGGATGGCAAGCGGGAACGCATAGAGTCCTTGGGCGAAATTGAGGTGTGCTACGCCGAAAGCGATGGCCGAGATGAAGATTGCGAGCCAAGGGTTTGTGCCTCTGCGAAGCATTTCGCCTTCGATGGCTTCGCGAAAGAGCAGTTCTTCTGTGATGGGGCCCACGACGACGAGTGCGAGCAGTCCAATGATGTTGTGCGACATTTCCTGCGACATTTGCAGCATTGTGTCTGGAAGAGGCACCTTTTCCGTTAGGATGGAGATGCTGATGGCTCCTAAAATTCCTCCAGCGATGGCGAGTATGCCTGTCCGCCACTTGATGGAGGAGAAATCGTCGGCTTTGAGGAGACGGATGTTGTGGAGCAAGAAGTAGCAACCCACTACTGCGAGAATGTCCACAACCATCAAGATGAGGGAGAAGGTGGAGGCTGGCATCATCTCGAGCAAAGGCAGACTTTGTGTTTCGCCACTCATATAGGCTTGAACAGCGGCACTGAACTCTGGCGAATTCAACATCAGAACGCCAAAGAGCAGGATTGTGCCAAGTCCTTGTGCCAGCAGGAATATGAGCAGGGTCAGGATGGTGGGGGAGAGTTTATGCCAGGTCATGAGTTGAGACTAGATATGTGTGGTTTGAAAACGTGGCACGTGATGTTGCCGATTTTCACGTTTGAAGTTTGCCAACGTCACACTAGTAAATCGCCATCGTCACACTATATAATTGCCATCGTCACACTATATGATTGCCAACGAGGCTGCAGTTGTTTTTTCTTGTCGCTGTTTTAGTATTCCACTTTGTCTGTTTTATCTTTCCAATCTCGGAAGGCCTGCAGTGCTTCTTCGCGCATGATATTCTCTGAAGGAATGGCGCGTTTGGAGACGGGACGCTCCATTTCTTCGTAGATGAACTTGTCGCCGAAATGGATTTCTTCTGCGTCTTGTTTGTTGCAACCATAGTAGATGCGACTGAGTCCGGCCCAGTAAATGGCGCTCAAACACATGGGACAAGGTTCGCAAGAGGTGTAGATAGTGCATCCTTCAAGCTTGAATGTGCCCTCTTTCTGGCAGGCAGCCCGAATGGCAGACACTTCGGCATGAGCCGTAGGATCGTTATTAGCGGTAACTCGATTTACACCAGTCGCAACCACTTCCCCGTCTTTGACGATGACTGCTCCAAAGGGTCCGCCGCCATTTGCCACATTCTCTATGCTCAGATCTATGGCCAATTGCATGAAGCGCTTGTCTTGTTTCTTCATATATATATAATGTATAGGACGAAAACGTGGTTTCTTTATTTCTTTCCTGAGCGCGTGGGTGGTTCTTTCCCGTCTTCGATGGCTTGCTTCCGAATGGCTTCGTCGAGGAGTTCCTCGAAGGTCTTGACGCGGTTCAACTGCTCGTACTCCTCAAGAATCTTACGGTCGCGAGCATGTTTCTTCTCCCGTTTGCGATCCTTGATTGCCAAGGGATGCATGATTTTATCCGTTATGCGATGGCCGAGCACATCGCTTACGGACATTGTGCCGATACGTGTTGCCTGTTCTTTTCCTATAGACCGTCGTATCGCTTCGTTCACACGAAGTACGGAGTCACTTCGCACCTCCACTTCGCGCAGGGTGTCTACACGCACACTGTCTTGTGTTTGGGCTGAAACTGCCCCAAAAGTGAGCGTGAAGAGTAGCATTATAAAAAGACGTTTCATGCGTTTCCTTGTCTTTTTCGGTACAAAAGTAGGCTTTTTTTTGTGAATGACAAAAGAAATGCCGAACTTTGCACAAACCATTAACATGTTTTAATTATGTTCCTCTCCAAACGAATAGCATTTACTTGTCTGGCAGCTTGTGCCACTCTGGCAGTTATGGCGACAGACTATACGAAGTATGTCAACCCTTTCATCGGCACGCAGACTGACGATACGGGAGCCCTCAGCGGAAGTACGTTCCCAGGTCCCACGATGCCTCAGGGAATGGTGCAACTTGCTCCTGAAACTGAGCAGTATGTCACTTGGGACCCTTGTTGCGGCTACGACTACAACCGCGACTCCATCTTCGGCTTCACGCATACCCACCTCAGCGGAACAGGTTGCACGGACCTCATCGACATCTCCTTGATGCCGACTGTAAAGCGTGTCACACCCGAATTGTTGCGCAAGGGCATCTTCGCTCTGCCTTTCAAGCATGAACAGGAAAAGGCGGCTCCAGGTTACTATATGGTTGACTTGCTTGGTGGCGAGAACATAAACGTGGAGCTTTCCGCAACAACTCATGTCGGCATCCACAAGTACACGTTTCCTGAAGGCAAAGAACAGACCGTCGTTCTCGACCTCGACCGTATGACTTTCCGAGGTGATGCCTATTATACGGGGCGTCGTGCTTATCAGATTATACAGAGTCAGATACGCATCCTCGACGACAAGACTATTGAAGGCTTCCGTGTCCTGACTGGTTGGGCAAAGTTGAGAAAGGTCTATTTCCGCATCGAATTCTCTCGTCCCTTTGAGAGTCGCATCCTGATGGATGGAGGACGTAATGCTGGCAAAAGTGATGTCATAAACGGTCGCACATTGAGGGCAGCCCTCTGTTTCCCTAATAATAAGAAAGATGTATTGGCAAAGGTTGCCATCTCAGCAGTTGATAATGATGGAGCTCGCAAGAATATGAAGGCAGAAGCACAGTCTTGGGACTTCAACTACTACACCAAAGCCGCTCATGATGCTTGGGAAAAGGAACTCTCCACTATTGACATCGAAGGCACAGACGACCAGAAGACTATCTTCTATACTGGCCTCTATCATGTCCTCATGCAACCCAACACCATAAGTGATGTGGATGGAAGATACATGGATACCAACTTCGAAATCAAGCAGATGCCTGCAGGTCAGAGCTATCACAGCACCTTCAGCCTTTGGGATACCTTCCGTGCAGCTCATCCTCTCTACACCCTTCTTTATCCCAATATTGCAGTACAATTTGTTCGAGACATGGTTCTTCATCACGAAACCTATGGTTACTTGCCCATTTGGGACCTTTGGGGACAGGACAATTATTGTATGATAGGCAATCATGCCATACCCGTTGTGGCCGATGCCATCATGTCGGAACTGCCTGGACTTGACGTCGAGAGAGCCTACAAGGCAATGGTCGAGAGCAGCACTCGCACTCATCCCAACAGTCCTTTCGAGGTTTGGGAAGAGTATGGCTACATGCCTCAGAACAAGCAGAACGTAAGCGTGTCCATCACGATGGAACAGGCTTTCGACGATTGGTGCGTGGCTGCAGTTGCGAAGAAACTTGGAAAGACTGCCGACTACGAACGCTTCATCAAACGCAGCGAATACTATCGCAACCTCTTCAATCCTGCTACGGGTTTCTTCCAACCCAAAGACGATAAAGGCAACTGGATTGAGCCTTTTGACCCACTCAGTTACGAGAATCCTTGCTTCGTAGAGGGTAATGCTTGGCAATACATGTGGTTCGTTCCGCAAAACCCTCAAGGACTTATCGACCTCTTTGGTGGTGTGAAGCCTTTTATCAAGAAGCTCGACGAGAACTTCACTTTGACGGAGACAAGCGGAGAAGTGAATGGTAATGCAAGTGGCTTTATTGGACAGTACGCACACGGTAATGAGCCAAGCCATCACACAGTTTATCTCTACAACTTCGCAGGTCAGCCTTGGCGTACACAAGAACTTGTGGAACAGGTTCGCAGCACGTTCTATAACGCCACACCTTGTGGCTATGCAGGTAATGACGACTGTGGGCAGATGTCAGCTTGGTACATCTTCTCATCTCTTGGCTTCTATCCGTTCAATGCCGGAGCTGCAGAGTATGTTATTGGCACACCTTTGTTCCAACGCGCTACCTTGCATATGCCAAACGGAAAGCAGTTGGTTATCAATGCTCCTCGAAAGTCAGACAAGGCCATCTATGTTAAGGGAGTGAAACTCAACGGCAAGAAGATTACCGATTGGAAACTGACACACCAACAACTCGTTCAAGGTGGAACACTCGACTTTACAATGAGCGAAAAGAAATAGAAAAGCAAGGGGCGTCTTCCGTATGAAGGCGCCCTTGCTTTTATAACGTTCCTTGTTTGAGTTTTTCAACAAAGGAATCGATGCGTTGCATCTCTCGCGGTATATCGATTGATTGCGGACAATGGCTCACGCATTCGCGACATTCGATGCAATGGTTTGCCTGTCGTAGCTTAGGCACGCTGCGATCATAACCTATTAAGAAGGCTCTTCTGGCTTTTTGATAGTTCTTCGCCTGTTGACTTTCAGGGACGTTGCCCTTGTTGACACATTTATTATAATGTACGAAGATGCCTGGTATGTCGAGACCATACGGGCAAGGCATACAGTAGCTGCAGTCGTTGCAATCAATTGTGGGATAGCTCTTGATGAGAGTTGCCGTTTCTTCTTCGAGCCATTCCTGTTCCTCTTCGGTGAGAGGCTCAAGCGGAGAGTATGTTCGAAGGTTGTCTTCCAAGTGCTCCATATAGGTCATGCCGCTCAGTACGGTGAGTACTGCAGGCTTTGAACCTATGTAACGGAAGGCCCAAGACGCGACACTATCCTCTGGTTTGCGTTGTTTGAAGTGTGCCACGACGTGGTCTGGCACTTTAGACAGGCGGCCACCAAGCAAGGGTTCCATAATGACGACGGGAATGTTCCGCTTTGAGAGTTCTTCATACAGGTATTTGCCTGAGCGACCTTTGTCTTCGTTCTCCCAATCGACATAGTTTGCCTGTATCTGAACGAAGTCCCAATGATATTCTTCGTGATGAGCCATAGCCCAGTCAAAGACTGCCACATCGCCGTGGAAGGAGAAGCCGAGATTGCGGATACGACCTGCTTCGCGCTGTTCCACGAGCCAGTCCAGGAGTCCGTTATCAAGGTAACGCTCGTGAACGGGTTGCATTCCTCCGCCTCCGATACTGTGCAGGAGAAGGTAGTCTATGTAGTCTGTTCGGATGTATTCAAGGCTTCGTTCGAACATTGCTTTGCCTTCTTCGAAGTCGTATTGCGAGGGTGAGAAGTTCGAGAGCTTGGTTGCGACGAAATAGTCGCTGCGTTTGTACCCGCTTGCTTCAAGGGCGATGCCAAGACTTTCTTCGCTTTTGCCGCGACAGTAGGCTGGTGATGTGTCGAAGTAGTTCACGCCATGATCGAGGGCAAACTTGCAGAGACGGTTCACTTGTTCTTGGTCGATGACGTCTCGTCCGTCTTCATCTTTTGTATTGGGCAAGCGCATCCAGCCATAACCAAGCAGGCTGATTTTGTCTCCTTGCTTGGGATTGGTGCGATAGGTCATCTTGTCGGTAGGGATAGGACCTTCGTGATGCCCCATGTAATCCACTTCGCCATCAGCGTTATCGCCTTTCACGCCACAAGATGCCAAAGCCGTTGTGGCAGCAGCTGTGCCTGAGACTTTGAGGAAATCTCGTCTTGTAATATCTTTCATAACCTAATCTCCTTTTATATTTCTTTATGTACCTCGTGTCCTTCAACATAGATTGCGCTGATTGGACTGGAGGGACAGAGGTTTTCGCAAGCACCACAACCGATGCACGTCTCTTCGTTGACGACTGGGATGAGCAGTAGTTTCTCTCTTGGGATTTCTTGTCCGTCAGCATCTCTCCAACGCCGTCCATCCTGATGAACGCCAGCTTGGAGGGGTACCATCTGTATGGCTTGAGCTGGACACTTACGTGCACAGAGTCCGCAAGGCTTTTCGTCCTTGACGGGAATGCAGAGTTCGCGAGTCCAGACTGCGTGTCCAACTTGGATGGCAGTCCTTTGTTCTATGGTGACGGGCTGTATTGCAGAGGTCGGACAAACCTGCGAGCAACGGTTGCATTCTGGCCGACAATAGCCCTTTTCGAAGCTTACTTCGGGTTGCATAAAGCGGTCGAGACTGCTGCTGGGACGCAGTACATCGTTCGGACAGGCGTCGATGCAGAGCTGGCAAGCCGTGCAATGACTGCGAAGATTGCGTATCGAGAGCGAACCTGGAGGTGTGATGAGTTTCTCTCTACGCGGTTTCTTCTTCTTGATGATGTCAGCCAGACCGCCATCTGTCGTCTTTGGCTCGACCTTTGCCTGAGCCTTAGCGATGGCTGTTCCTGCAAGGAGAGCGACGCCTGTCAGCACGGCCCGACGGGAAGTATCTGCAGCCTCCCCAGTCCCCTCAGAAGGAGGGGTGAACCGCTGAGGCCTTTCGCCCTCGCCTTTGGAGAGGGTTGGGGAGAGGCTTGAGAATTTAAGCGCGTCGAACTTGCACTCTTCCAAGCAGTTACCGCAGACAACACAACGGGAATAGTCGACTGTGTGCGTGCCGAGGTCTATGCAGGCAGCTTTGCAGTTCCGTTCGCATTTGCGGCAGTTCTTGCACTTTTCTGCGTCTATGTTTATCTTGAGGAAAGACTGCTTGCTGATGAGGCCGAGCAGGGTTCCGACTGGGCAAATCGTGTTGCACCAAGTACGTCCGTTCTTCCAGGCCAATACTGCGATAATGCCCAAAGTGAGCAGAGCGACCACGAAAGCCGTGATGCTCTTGAACCAGACCTCAACCTCGTAGAAAGCATAACTGCCGTAATGCTCTGAAATTGCAGCGAGACCGTTGTTCGCGAGCTTGTAGAGGGGAGCGAAGACGGTTGAGATGATTCGTCCGTAAGTGCTGTAAGGGAAGATGAGTCCACCCACCCAAGCAACGCCCAAAGCCAGTGAAGCACAGGCGATTACAAGCACAGAGAAGCGAAGAGTGTTGAGGGCCGGCGAGAAGTTGTACTTGTTCTTCTTGCGACGAAGCCAGGCAATGAAGTCCTGCATCACACCTAAAGGACAGATGATGGAACAGTAGATGCGCCCCATCAAGAGGGTGAGTGTGATGACGAAGAGCAGAGCTCCGATGTTCAAAGCCAGCAAAGCAGGAATGAACTGAATCTTAGCCATCCATCCAAGGTAGGCTTGTGCCACTCCTGTAAAGTCCAGCAGGAGCCACGTAATCAGCACCCAGAAGATGATGGCGAGTGTCAAACGGATTTTCTTAAGCATACTCAGAATTGATTATTTTATGCGAACTTGTGGGACAAAATTACTAAAAATAAATGAGAAAACTTGCAAGTTAGGGAAGAAAAGTTGCAAAAAAAGTAGCAAATCACATCCTTTGTGAGATAAAGGGGCTTTATGGGGTTTCCAACGAGGCTGGTGACGATTGCAAACTTCACACTAGTAAAACGCAAACTTCACACTAGTAAAACGCAAACTTCACACTAGTAAATTGCAAACGTCACACTATATGTTTGCAATCATAACACTATGCGTTTGCAATTAACCCGCTTTATGCTCTCCAACTTCCCTGCAGGCCTTTGCCGAAGCCCCTTTTCGCGCCAATATAAATATATAATGTGCCGATTAGGGAAAAAATACCGAGCCAAGGAATACAACCTAAGCAAATTTTTCGTATCTTTGCCCGCAATAATAAAGTTTTAGAAGGATATGGTATCATTTATTGCAGACAAGATTGTGATGGACGGCCTCACCTACGACGACGTCCTGTTAGTTCCTGGCTATTCCGAAGTGCTTCCTCGTACTGTGTCGCTCGAGACAAGGTTCTCCAGACACATAGAACTGAAGATCCCCTTCGTGACAGCCGCGATGGATACGGTAACTGAAGCTCCGATGGCGATTGCCATTGCTCGCGAAGGCGGCATTGGTGTCATCCACAAAAACATGAGCATAGAGGAACAGGCCAGACAGGTTGCCATCGTGAAGCGCGCTGAAAACGGCATGATCTACGACCCCATCACCATCAAGTTGGGCAGCAGTGTTCGCGATGCCCTCGAGCTGATGTCGGAATATCACATCGGCGGAATACCCGTTGTCGATGATGAACGCCATCTGAAAGGCATTGTGACCAATCGCGACCTCCGTTTCGAACAGAACATAGACCGTCCTGTCGAGGACGTCATGACAAGCGAAAACCTCGTCACAACCCATGTTCAGACCGACTTGAAGGCTGCTGCAAAGATCCTGCAAGAGAATAAAATCGAGAAACTTCCCGTTCTTGATGACGCAGGCAAACTCATCGGACTCATCACTTACAAAGATATCACTAAGGCGAAAGACAAGCCGATGGCCTGCAAAGACGAGAAAGGAAGGATTCGTGTGGCTGCCGGCGTGGGTGTC
>JAGCFN010000040.1 GCA_017650085.1 Bacteroidaceae bacterium
ACCCTCCCAAGTGAACTCTGTTGGAGGCACGCCATAGGCCATGACGAGCATCTTATAGACGGTGCCGAGCTGCTCCACTTTCAGGGCCTCGAGCTGCTTCTCGCTCATGCCAGCTTCGCCCTTCTCGCGAAGAGTGATACCGAACTCGCGGAGCTTCCTTTTCAGATGGCCGCAGAACTCGCTCGTACTGTTGCTGACATAGGTTTCAGGCATGATGTCCGAGGGGATTACGCCGTACTTTGTGGCGAGGTCGGCTACGCCAGTATAGGTGCCGCCATCAGAGAGGGGATGCTGGAAAAGCCAGCGCACCATCTCGCTATCGACGGGCTGCTTACGGGTGTCGATGATGCCTTGCAGGAAGAGGTTGCTCTTCTCCAGCTGGTCATAGAAGAAGAGGTAGCACTGGCTGAGGACGAGGTTCTTTGTGCCAAGCTTCTTCATTGCTCTGCCCCTCAGCACATTCAGGCCCGTAAAGAGCCAGCATCGGCCACTGCTCTTCTGGTCGGTAATGCCTGTGTTCTTGATCTCGATGCCGAAGTTCTTGTCCTTCGCTCCGGCATTCTCCTGATTGATGGCCATCTTCGCGATGCCGACGTTGCTGATAGCATTGCGGAGCGCCTTCTCGGCGGGAGTTCCCGTATAGCTGCCTTCCAACTTCTTGAGCACCTCAGGCGTAATGCTTGTCTGCGCGCCTGCCAGCATGCAGAACATCATTGCCAATGTGTAGATAATTGCTTTTTTCATAGTTGTATTTTTGTATGTATTTATTTCGAGTGCAAAGATACAACATTATTCTTGAATTTCCAAATTTTTGAGCATTTATTTTACATAGTAAAATAAAAAAACCATTAAGCTGCCACGATTGCATACTGCACATAGCAAAACGCGCACCATATCAGGCGATATCGAGAAAGTTCACAGGCAAAGATTGCAAACATCACACGTTAAAATTGCAAACATCACACGTTAAGTTTGCCAACGAAGGCAGCGAAGTTGGGCAGGTTCACGTGTGAAGTTGACAAAGTTAGCACGCCTCATCGGCAAACTTCAAAAAAAAATCAACAAATGCAACAAAAGCAACACCCGTTTTTGAGAGAAGAAAGGGCGCATTTATATGTATATTATATTGAATAAGTGTAATTATTAATATAATATAATTATATATGCACGATGCACCTTGTCTCTTTTTCGCTTGTTGCTTTTGATGCATTTGTTGACTTGGGTCGGACACTAATCCTCAAAAAGTGCAAAAATCGCCCATTTCATCGAGAAATTTGGACTTTCCGCACTCCCCAAAAGACAACAAATGGTGCCGGATTTTCGTGTCTAATACTTCCAGAAATTGTATTTCTTGCGCAATTCTTCCTGCTTTTCTGGCGGCAACGACTTGAAATAGCCTCGCCAACTGGGGCAGAAATTGATTTGCCAACGCCAAAAACGGCCGATCAGCGACTTGGGATTCTTGTCATACTGCGCACGAAGCTTGCAATTTTCACACGGATACTTCATTTCAAATAAGGTATAAAAGGTTTTTACTCGCTATAATTGTGGTCAACCACGATGACAACCTGCATGTCGGGCACCAAAGGCTGGAGTTCGGCGGTCAACTGGCTTACCAGTGCAGCATCATCGTGAATGGAAATGTCGGGAACGACATCAACGGAGAGCATGTTGTCCTTCTCTGAATAGTAGAAACCATGCACCTGGACGATTTCCGAATGGGCGGCAAGCGTCTGCATCACCTTTGTCTGCAGTTCTGCACGACGATTCTCGCCTGTTGCAATGGCATATACACCAACAGTCATGACAATATTGTGACGCTCTATCATCTGCATGGTGATTTTGCGCGTCAAACCATGTATTTCGTGGGCCGACATGGTGTCATAGACATTGATGTGGAGCGAACCGATCTGAATGTCGGGACCATAATTGTGCAGGATGAGGTCGTAAACGCCATGCACACCCTCGAACTCGGACACCTCCTTCTTGATTTGGCTGGTGAGTTCCGCGGAAATGCTCGTGCCCAGCAGTTCGTTGACGGGCGAAGCAAGCATCTCGATGCCAGCCTTGATGATGACCAGAGATATCAGAGCGCCGAGAATGCCGTCGAGCAAGAAGCCCCACAGCAGCATGACACCTGCCGAAACAAGCGTGGCCAAGGTGATGATGGCATCGAACAGCGCATCGGAACCCGAGGCTATCAGGGCATCACTCTTCAACTGCTCACCTTTGTGCTTCACATATTGTCCGAGGATGAGTTTGACCACGATTGCCACCACGATGACTACGAGCGTCAATGTCGTGTAGGTAGGCGCTGTAGGGTTGAACAGTTTCTTGACCGACTCGATGAGCGAAGTGATGCCAGCCGACAAGACTATGACTGCGATGATGATGGCGCTGAAGTACTCCACCCTGCCAAAACCGAAGGGATGCTTGCGGTCGGCAGGGCGCTGCGAGAGCTTTGTTCCGACAATGGTGATGACGCTCGAAAGGGCATCGCTCAGGTTGTTGACGGCATCCATCACGATGGCGACCGAACTGGCAAGGATGCCTACAGCAGCCTTAAAGCCAGCCAGCAGGACATTGGCTGCGATGCCTATCCAACTGGTGCGAATGATTTCCTTGCTCCTGTCCATACTATTTCTCCAACTGCTCCTCTATCGGCTTTTCCAACTGAGCAGGCTCAACTGTCGGCTCGAAACGGCCCACAACCTTGCCCTTCCGGTCAATCAGGAATTTCGTGAAGTTCCACTTGATGTCGGGCTTCGATGCATAATTGGGATCAGCCTTGGAGAACATTCCGTCCAACGGTTTGGAGAGCGGATGCTCGGGTGAGAAGCCGGCAAACCCAGCCTGGCTCACCAGCCATTTGTAGATGGGATGGGCATTCTCGCCGTTCACTTCAATCTTCGACATCAAGGGGAAGGTCACGCCATGATTCACACGGCAGAACTCCTCGATTTCCTCGTTTGTGCCAGGCTCCTGATGTCCGAACTGGTCACAAGGGAAGCCGATAACGACCAGTCCGCGGTGCTCGTACTTCAGATAGAGGGCTTCCAGTCCGTCGTACTGAGGCGTGAAGCCGCACTTCGAGGCTGTGTTGACGATGAGGAGCACCTTGCCTTTGTAGTCGGCGAAGTTCACTTCCTGCCCCTTGTTCGAGAGGGCGCTGAACTGATAGATGGTGTTCACAGAGTTTGTTTTACAAGATAGCAGGCAAAGAGTGGCCGCTACGATTAGAAATAAAGAATTGTGTCGCATGTTAATGGGTGGTTTTGGTTGTTATGCTTTGCAAAGTTAGGGAAAAAGAATCAATTTATTCACATATTTCCATCATTCTTATTGCCTTCTTGATAGTTTTTTACTATCTTTGCAATGAAATAGATACATTTTTATGAGGAAAAGCAATTACGACAAGAAGCCCTCGACACACATCGAGGGCAAAATAATTACTGGTTGGGATAACATCGTCGAAACACTTTCGCAGGCATGGGCCGACGAACCGGTATGGGCCATCGACCTCTACCCGGGCACTTACGAGGAAGACATCATCAATGCTTTCGCCAAAACTGGCAGAAAAATCATCAATACGCGCTCTCTGATGCGTCCTGAAGAGGAAATCCGCCAATTGACAGAACGCTTCATGACCGACGATGTGCTGTTCGGATATATGTCGAATGTGAGGCTTGAAGAGTATTTCAAGCCGACAACGGACAACGGACAACAGACAACAGATAATAAAATAATTATAATTGGAACAGGAGCAGCATACATCACCCAAAAGCACTCCCCCAAAGGGGGAGCGGGGAGGGGGCTTGTCTGCTATGCCGACATGGCTCGATGGGAGATTCAGCAGCGCTTCCGCCGACACGAGGTGAAGGCACTCGGCATCGACAACCACGAGGACAGTCCGTCGGTACAGTACAAGCGCGGCTACTTCAACGACTGGAACATCGTCGACCACTACAAGGACGAACTGATGCAGGAGGGCAGGATCAGTTTCTGGCTCGACACGAACCAGCGCGACCTGCCCAAGCTCATTACCGACGCTCAGATGCGGCAAGGACTGGAACGCACGGCTCACAAGCCTTTCCGTGTCGTTCCCTTCTTCGACCCTGCACCCTGGGGCGGACAATGGATGAAGGAGGTCTGCGATTTGCCTCGAGAGGAGCAAAACTATGGCTGGTGCTTCGACTGCGTACCCGAGGAGAACAGCCTTTATCTGGAAGCAGAAGGAACGCTCTTCGAACTGCCTTCGCAGGATGTCGTGCTGGCTCACAGCCGCGAGTTGCTCGGCCAGCAAGTCTGGCATCGCTTCGGCAAGAGTTTCCCCATCCGTTTCGACTTCCTCGACACGATGCAGGGTGGCAACCTGAGCCTGCAAGTACATCCCACCAACGAGTTCGCGCAGAAGGAGTTCGGGCTGCCTTACACGCAGGATGAGAGCTACTATCTGCTCGATGCAGGCGAGGATGCGGTGGTCTATCTGGGCCTTAAGGAAGGCATCGACAAGGTGCAGATGATAGAGGACCTTCGCGCTGCTCAAAGGGGCGAAATCCTCTTCGATGCCGAGAAATATGTCAACAAGTTGCCAGCCAAGAAGCACGACCACTACCTCATCCCAGCAGGCACGATTCATTGCTCTGGCCACGATAGCATGGTGCTCGAAATCAGCTCCACCCCCAGCATCTTCACCTTCAAGTTGTGGGACTGGGCACGACTCGGGCTCGACGGCAAACCACGCCCCATCAATGTGGAGCGAGGCAAATTCGTCATCCAATGGGAGCGCACTACTTCCTTCGTAAAGGCAGAAATCGCCAATCATTTCGAGGTGCTGAGCGAAGAGGATGGCATCAAGGAAGAACGAACTGGACTGCATCCAAATGAGTTCATCGAGACGCGCAGACACACCTTCTCTCGTCCTGTTGAACACAATACAAATGGTGGCGTGAACGTCCTCAACCTCGTAGATGGCGAGGCAGCCCTCATCGAGAGTCCTGAAGGCAAGTTCGAACCCTTCGAGGTGCACTATGCCGAGACCTTCATCATCCCTGCCTGTATCGGTCGTTACACCATCAAACCCCTCAAAGGCGAGTGCATGACAATAAAAGCATATATAAGGACAACAACATAATCAAAAACTAAACAACTATGAGTAAAGACAAAAAAATTGTGCTGACGCTTGATGCAGGCGGTACGAACTTCGTGTTCTCAGCAATTTGTGACAACGAGGAAATCGTAGAACCCGTTCGACTGAAAGCCGTTACTACTGACACTGAAGGCTGCTTGGCAACGCTTGTGCAAGGCTTTACTACAGTCAAGGAGAAACTTGATGCCGAGCCCGTTGCCATCAGTTTCGCTTTCCCTGGCCCTGCCGACTACGAACGAGGCGTCATTGGCGACCTGCCCAACTTCCCTTCTTTCCGAGGTGGAGTGGCACTTGGCCCGTATCTGGAGAGCGTTTTCCAGATTCCTGTGTATGTGAACAACGACGGCAATCTCTTCGCT
Organism: Bacteroidaceae bacterium; assembly: GCA_017650085.1. GTDB lineage: Bacteria > Bacteroidota > Bacteroidia > Bacteroidales > Bacteroidaceae > Physcousia. The sequence goes on from JAGCFN010000040.1 coordinate 5,509, forward strand.
TATGGTGAGGCTTTGGCCGGAGCACTTCCTCGTGTCAACAAAGCTCTCGAGGAGGCTGGTTGCAAGCGTCGCTATAAGAATCTGGTCGGCATTACTCTCGGCACAGGTTTCGGTGGCGGAGTGGTGATTGACAAGGTCTTGCTGAAGGGCGACAACAGTTGTGGCGGCGACGTTTGGTGTATGCGAAACGGCATGTATCCCTTCGTCATTGCAGAGGAGAGTGTCAGCATTCGAGCCGTTCGCAGAGTGTATGCAGAGATGTCGCACGAAGAGATTGGCGACCTCACACCAAAGGACATCGGTGACATTGCAAATGGTACGCGCCCTGGCAACATGAAGGCTGCTCAGGAGAGCTTCCGCCAACTTGGTCAAGTCTGCGCATCTGCTCTGGTGAATGTGCTCAATATTGTCGATGGAATCGTGGTTATTGGTGGCGGACTGTCCCACAATTCGAAGTGGATTTTGCCTGGCATGATGGAAGAGTTCAACCGTCCTGTCGGCACTTTCTCGGGCAATCTGCTCCCCACTCTCCAGTCGGAAGTTTACAACTTCGAAGACCCAGAGCAAAGGGCCGCTTTCCTCGAGGATAAGGACGTCTATGTGGATGTACCTCATACCGACAAGAAGGTGCTCTATTGTGCTCAGCGTAAAGTCGCCGTCACAATCTCGGAACTCGGAGCCAGCAAAGCGATCAATCTTGGCGCATACAACTTCGCACTTAATCAGTTAGAGAAATGAATAAGAAATTAATTCCCGTAATGCTATGCTTCTTCGCGATGGGATTCGTGGATATGGTAGGCATAGCCAGCAACTATGTTAAGGCCGACTTGAGTCTCTCGGATTCGATGGCGAACACGCTTCCCTCGCTTGTGTTCCTGTGGTTCCTCATTTTCAGCATTCCCACAAGCTTGCTGATGAACAAGATAGGCCGTAAGAACACAGTCTTGCTGAGTCTTGTGATGACACTTGTGGCAATGGCGATTCCTGTATTCACCCTCGATTTCACCATGCTGCTGCTTTCTTTCTCCCTTTTGGGAATAGGCAATGCCATACTTCAAACCTCACTCAATCCGCTTGTGGATAGTGTGATGAAAGGCGGAGCATCAGCCAGCACCCTGACTTTCGGGCAGTTCATCAAGAGCATCGCTTCGTTCTTGGCTCCCATCATCGCTTCTTGGGGTGCCACCACAAATGCTTTCGGTCTGGGCTGGCAAGCACTCTATCCTATTTATTTATGTGTGGGAATTGTGGCAACCTTGCTGCTCTTCGGAACCCGCATCAACGAGGAACCTGCAGCTCAAGAGCAGAAATCCGTGGGCGAGCAGTTTGCCGGAGCCTTTGCTTTGCTGGGCAATCCCTTCATCCTGCTTTGCTTTATCGCCATCATTTGTCATGTTGGAATTGATGTAGGAACCAGCGTTACAGCTCCCAAAATACTGATGGAACGGACTGGCATGACGCTTAACGATGCTGCTTTTGTCTGCACTATCTACTTCATAGCCAAGGCGATAGGCAGTTTCTCGGGCAGCTTCATCATGAACTATGTCAAGGACTGGACCTTCCTCCTTTTGAGCGTTTTGCTGATGGTTGTGGCTGCTTTTGGCCTCATCTACGGCCAGAGCACAGCCGTCATCTATGCAAGCGTGGCTCTGATGGGTTATGGCAATGGCAATCCCTTCAGCATCGTCTTTGCGCGAGCTCTGCAAGCTGCTCCAGAGAAGAAGAACGAAGTCAGCGGTTTGCTCATCATGGGCATCTTTGGCGGAACGATCTTCCCACTACTCATGGGTTTTGCCAGCGATGCAATCGGTCAGGTTGGAGCCGTCCTTGTAATGGCTGTCGGCATTCTCTATCTGCTCGGCTTCTGGCTTCAAGGCAGGAAAGCTTGAAAACGTCACACGTTAAATTGCCCAACTTAACACTTTAAGTTTGCCAACATAACACGTTAAGTTTGCGATTTAACTACGTCATGTTTTAGGAATAGGAAAGGGGCAGCCTCACGGTTGCCCCTTCCTGTCGTTAGATTAGTCGTTTAGAGAGAATTGATTGTTTTAATAAGCAATATCTAAAAGAAGAAATTATTATCTTGGAAGTGTATTGATTGTATCAATAGGTTGTTTTGTGAGCTCAGCAGATTGTTGTTCTGGCTGACCGATAGTGATTTGCTGCAAGCTGTCGGCAGCAATACTCTCTGCCATTTGCTGGTTGTCTGCAATGTCTTCGTCTTCAGAGAAACTTTGATGAGCTGCATTGCCGATAGTCAAGAGAATTGCAATAAGGCCTGCTGCCCTGTAGAAAGGACGAAGGCGACGCATAAAGGTTAGGCGGCGAGCCTTGCAGACATGAACTGGAGTTTCCTCTCCAACCAACCGGAGCATCTTGTCAGCAAAATCTTTGCCGAGATGTTCTTCTGACATTTCGTCTTGCTCATTGAAGAACTGACGATAAGGAAGCAGACTTGCCGGCACATCTTCCTGACGGAAGAAATTGCGCAGAATGGCTTCCTCTTCAAGCGTTGTCTGGCATTCCCAGTAGCGCTCCAGCAGTTGTTCTATGTATTTATAGTCCATATACGTTCTTTTATCTTTGTTCGGGCCCGATGCAGATAGACTTTCACTTGTGTCTCGCTGATGTCGAGCGTCTGTGCAATCTCCTGGTAAGTTTTGCCTTCGATGTCTCGCAGCAACATGATGGTTCGCTGCACTTCGGGCAAGTCATCCATGAGACGGTTTACGAGAGAGATTTGTTCGTTTGCCTCCAATTGTTCTTGAGGTGTCTGGCTGCTGAAATGTGCCATTTCATCGAGTTTTTCGGTGTTACGGCCTGCTCGCTTCATGACATCGAGAGCCCTGTTCCTGCAAGTCGCGATGGCGAAAGCTTCGAGGTTGTTTATCTGCTCCCATTCTTCGCGATGCTCCCACACCTTCAAGAGTGTGTCCTGCACCACATCTTCGGCCTCTGCCTTGTTCATCGTAATGCGGAGAGCGAGTCGGAAGAGCTTGTCACTCAACGGCAAAACTGTGGTTCGGAAGCTGATGTTTTCCATCTCTCTATTTATGAAGACGATTCAGGGCTGCAAATGTTACAGCCCTGAGTAAAAATTTTTCATTTTATTGTTGTTCCCCTCGAGCCCTCGATGTTATCAGAGTGGGTAATAACGACTTGTCGCACACCTTTACGGATGGCATCGAAGGCATTCTCAATCTTCGGAATCATTCCCCCTGCAATAACGCCTTCAGCAATAAGCTTGCTTGCCTCTTGCTCGTCTATGAGAGGGATGACGCTATTGTCGTCATTGGCATCACGAAGCACTCCAGCTTTCTCGAAACAGAAGGTAAGCGTGACTTCATAATGCTCAGCGAGGGCTTGGGCAACAGACGAAGCAATGGTGTCGGCATTGGTATTGAGGATGTGACCTTCGCCATCATGAGTCAAGGGGGCAAGGACTGGCACGATTCCGCTTTCGATAAGGGAGACAAGCAATTGGGCATCAACCTTATCGACATCACCCACGAAGCCAAAGTCCACCATTTGCTCTGTTCCGTCATCCATCTTGACAAGTTTGGGAGGACGTTTATGACTGCGGATAACATCGCCATCGACACCAGTCAAACCGACTGCTTTCACACCCTTTGCCTGCAAACCTGCCACGATATTCTTATTAACCAAGCCGCCGTAAACCATCGTCACGACCTCGAGCATCTTAGCATCCGTTATGCGACGACCTCCAACCATCTGGCTTTCAATGCCCAAGCTTGCAGCCATCGACGTTGCCAATCGGCCTCCACCATGCACAAGCACTTTGCGGACTTCCATTTCGGCAAACTGATTCAACAACGAAGCAAGCGAAGCGGCATCTTCCACCACTCCACCTCCTACCTTTATTATATTGAGTGTTTCTTTCATCTTCTTTAGTTCGCACTTCTGTATTTGTCCTCGTCCTTATCCTCAAGCATCGAGAGATAGCTAATGAAGCGGCTCTCAGCAATACTCCCTTCAGCAACGGCTTGCAAAACAGCACAACCAGGTTCGTGAGTATGGGTACAATTGCCGAAGCGGCAATCAGCCGAAGTCCTGAATATCTCGCGGAAATAGTGCGACACTTCTTCGCGTTCCATATCGAATGTACCGAAGCCTTTTATGCCTGGAGTATCAATCAATGCCCCACCTTGAGGCAGGAAGAACATCTGCGAGAAGGTCGTAGTGTGCATTCCTTGATCGTGAGCCGCACTTATTTCTGCCGTCTTCGCTTCCGCTTCAGGAACTAACAGATTGAGCAAAGTGCTCTTGCCCACACCACTATTGCCGCTCAGCAACGTCGTCTTACCCATAAGCTCTGCCTGCAACTCGCCGATGCCATTGCCTTTTTCTGCAGAGCAAGTCAGACAAGTATAACCGATGTTTCGATAGAGGGCGACAAGTTCGTTCATTTGTCCCAACTCGCCTTCTTCATAGAGATCAGTCTTGTTGAAGACGATGAGAACAGGAACCCGATAAGCTTCTGCGCTTGCCAGAAAGCGATCAATGAAAGTTGTACTTGTTTCAGGATGTGCAATCGTAACGACGAGAGCCGCCATATCGACATTTGCAGCTATGATGTGGCTTTGCTTCGAGAGGTTGGAGGCTCTGCGAATGATGTAGTTACGACGGTCCTCGATGTCTTCAATCAAAGCAGTTTGCCCGTCAGGACTTGGTGTAATAGCCACCATATCGCCTACAGCAACAGGATTCGTGCTCCTGATGCCCTTCAAGCGAAACGTTCCCTTGACTTTACAATCGAACAACCGGCCATCGTCTGTCTTGACGGTGTACCAGCTTCCTGTATTCCTGACAATGAGGCCGCGCATCAAACGGTCATGATTTCCTTCTCCTTGGCAGCAAACAGTTCGTCCACCTTCTTGATGAACTTGTCGTGCATCTTCTGCATGTCGCCTTCAGCATCCTTTTCCAAGTCTTCAGAGAGGCCATCCTTGATGCTCTTCTTGAGCTTCTCGATAATCTCTCGACGAGTATTGCGGATGCTCACTTTGGCTTGCTCTGCCTCGCCCTTACATTGTTTGGCAAGTTGCTTACGACGCTCTTCTGTCAAGGGGGGAATACCCAAGCGGATAATCTCGCCGTTGTTCTCAGGCATAATACCCACATTACTATCTATGATGGCCTTCTCGATGGGACGGAACATGCTTTTGTCCCAAGGCTTGATAGTGATGGTGCGGGGATCAGGAGCAACAACTGCAGCCACCTGATTGAGAGGCACCAAGCTGCCATAACTGTCAACACGAATGCCGTCCAGAATCTTCACGTTAGCTTTTCCTGCGCGGATATGTGCCAAAGTCTCCTCGAGGTACAACACGGCCTCTTCCATTTTTTCCTCAGCCTTGCCGAGGATTTCTTTTACTTCTACCATATTCCTTTCTATTTATTAATATATAATGTACACTAAAACGCTTTTGTTTAGCAAAAGTAGTGATTTTTTGTTAAAAACGCTTAGTTTGGAACTGATATTTGCGTAAAAATGCATATATTTGTCGCGTAGAATGTCAAATAATATGGATATTGATGCTCGCATAGACGAATTACTTGCCAATCTGAAGCCAATCACGTTGGATGAGATGAAGGAGATCCGTCTTATGAATCGTACGGACACTAAGTTCGTGACGAACAAGGAAACCCTTGCCCGTCTTTTGGAGATGGCTCAGGGGAAATACTATGCACAATTCCATTTTGGCGCCAAGATTGCGAGTTACATGACAACCTATTGGGACACAGACGGGCATTTGTTCTATCTGGAGCATCATAACGGCCGTGCTCCAAGGCAGAAGGTTCGTGTCAGGACTTATATGGACAGCGATGACACCTTCTTGGAGGTCAAGACGAAGAACAATCACGGCAGGACAAAGAAAAAACGTGTGGCTGTCCCCAGTCAGGAGATAACAGGCGAGAATGGCAACGAAGAGTTCTTGCAGGAGAAAGTGCACCTCGGTTTGGCAGACATCCATCCTACGGTCCGCAACCAGTTCCATCGTATCACGCTCGTCAACTACGGCAAGACTGAACGCCTGACAATCGACTATGACGTGCACTTCCACAACTTCGAGACTGACAAGGATGCCAATGTCGGACCTCTTGTCATCATCGAGCTCAAGCGCGACGGCAACGTCTATAGCCCTGTCCTCGACATCCTTCGTCAGCTTCGCATCAAGCCGTTAGGCTTCAGCAAGTATTGCATCGGCTCAGTTCTGACGAACAAAGGCCTCAAACAGAATCGGTTCAAGTTGCGACTGGTCAAGCTAAGCAAGCTGGCAGGACAGAAGTTGCAAGCCATTTAAGAAGAATAAAAACTAAACATCAATTATATGGAATTTCTAAACGACCTTAACTATCAGCTGGGTAATGCGATAGGCTTGACACTTCTCGACCCCCAGCATTTCATTTCACTGGTGATGCGTTTCGTCATCAACCTTATTGTGGTGACCATTATAGCGCGTTACTTTTACTATCCTCGTAGCCGTCGTCGCGACTATATGTTCATCTTCATCCTGATGTCCTTGAGCATCTTCCTGCTGGTCAGCCTGATGGAAGGTGACGGCATGAATCTTGGAGCTGCGATGGGCCTCTTTGCCATCTTCGGCATTATGCGTTTCCGCACAGAAGCTGTGCCTATCCGCGAGATGACATATCTCTTCATGCTCATTGCCGTGAGTGTCGTCAACGCACTTGGTCGTGCCGAGTATCATCCCAAGGCAGACTATTGGGACGGCTTCGGCCTGGTAACGATACTCTTCGTCAACCTTGTCTTCTTGGGCATGGCATGGCTCTTCGAGAGCAGCAGGCTGGTCAGCTCAAACTGCAGCAAGTACATTCTTTACGACAACATCTCCCTTATCACTCCAGATAAGCGCGAAGAGTTGAAAGCCGACTTGGAGAAGCGCACAGGTCTGAAGATAGAACGCATGGAAGTAGGTACCATCGACTTCCTGAAGGATTCATGCATGATTCGCATCTTCTATGACTATCCCTTCGACCGTGGCAGCAGCATAGAAGGAATGATAAAAATGCCTCGCACATGAAATTGCGTCAAACCATACTAATCCTCTCGTCGCTCTTCGCGGTTCCTTTGCTTGCGCAAGAGTACGACGAACTTGGCATCTGGTCGGAGATAGGCATTGAGAAAGCCATCACGAAGAGCTGGGATGTCGGACTGGATATGGAGTATCGCGCACAAAACAAGGCACGTTTCTCCACCAGTCTTGGCACTAGTTACAAGCTGAACAAATATCTCAAGTTTGGTCTCAGCTACAGTTTCCTCTACTCCGAAAAGAACGCATACAAAGACAAAAGCGAAGGTGAAATCGGCTCAGGCGATTGGACTAAAGGCTACAAACTCATTACCGATGACTGGTATCCTCGCCATCGTTTCAGCGCAGAGGCTACGGGTAGCATCAAGCTTTGGTCGTGGTTCAAGATTTCACTCCGAGAACGTTACCAACTGACTCGCCGTAGAGAAAGGAACGTCAACAGACTTGTCCACCTCGAGAACCATGTGACTGAGATTATCGATTGGGACGAGGACTTCAATCCCATCACAGAGGATCATGTATATATAACAGACAAGACGGAGATAAAGAACTACCCTGCTCTCACGGATCAGGTATTGCGTTCACGCCTCAAACTCGAATATGACAAGAAGCGCTGCCCCTATTCTCCGTTCGTCTCGGCTGAGTTCCACAATAGTGTAAGCAAGGGTGAGAACATGCTTCTGCAGAAGATTCGCACATCTGCAGGCTGCTCCTACAAGTTCCGCAAGCACAACGAAGTGTCGCTCTCATACACGACAACTTTCTATATGTACGACATAGAAGAGGACGCAACCATACGTCTCCACGAAAGGAGGCACGCCATTTGCCTCGGCTACAAATACAGTTTCTGAACAATAACAAGCATAAAAAACACAACAGACTTATGAAGACAAAGTTCTTTCTCGCAGTAATGCTGCTCGCCTTCAGCACAGGAATGATGGCCGACAAGTATCTAACCGTCACCTATAACGGCGCAGAAGAGAGCATTTCACTGCCTCTCGTAAAGAGAATCTTTTTCCAGGATGACTGCATCAAAGTGACAACAACCAACGGAGAGACACACACCTTCTCCCTTTCCAACTTTGAGAAAATCACATTCACAGAATCGGCCGATGCCATCAAGTCTCTGCCTGAGCAGGAAGAGAACCTGACTTACAAGGACGGCAAACTCGCAGTCAAAGGCGACGGACTGTTGCGCATCTATGGAATGAGCGGCACTCTCATCTGTATTGCACAAGTCAAGGATGGCGCAAACGTCAGCTTCGACAACCTGCCTGCAGGTGTTTATATCGTCAGCAAGGACGGCAAGACCATCAAGGTCAGAAAGTAACTTGCAATGCCCTCCACAGGTCATCGCAAAACGTCAAGTGTGAAAACTGCAAACATCACGTGTGAAGTTTGACATTTTCACGTGTGATGTTTGGCAACGACACTGGGGACGTTTCAAACCATTAAACTGAAACAAGAAAATGAGAAAAACCTATCTCATATTTTCACTCTTGCTCTTCGCCTCCATCATGCAGGCTCAAGAACAGATTCGCGTCTGGAAAGAAGGCGAAAGCAAGCGCTTTACGACCTCGGAAATCCAGTTCTCCGAAGACGGAACAACATTCTCTGTGGCCGATTCCACCTACGATTGCGCCACAATCGACAGCATCACCATAGTGCATACAGTTACCGTCACCTTTGATGGAGACACGGCTTATGTCGACCTTGGGCATGCAGCGAATGTTACAGACACCATCAAAGGTGCCCACGTGAACATTGTCAGCACGAACACAAAAAGCGAGTTGGAGTTCGTCCTGCAAGGTGAAAGCACTCATGGCTCGCTGACCTATGACGGACCGCTCAAGTGCAAGTTCTACCTGAACGGACTCAATCTCACGAGCGACGAAGGCGCAGCCATCAACATCCAATGTGGCAAACGCGTTGACCTCATTCTCAAAGAAGGCTCCGAAAACTTCCTTGTCGACGCACCTAACGGCGAACAGAAGGGAGCCCTCTACTGCAAAGGACACCTCGAAGTATCGGGTGGCGGCTCACTTACAGTCTCAGGAAACTCCAAGCACGCAATCGCCACAAAGGAATACATGCAGATAAAGAAGAGCACAGGCAGCATCACAGTCAACAAAGCAGTATCCGATGGCATGCATATCGGCCAGTATTTCCTTATGGAAGGAGGCACTTTGAACATCGACGGACAAGGTGGAGAAGGCATTCAGGTTGAAACCATGACTATCATTACAGAGGATAATGACACCATACCCAATCCAGAGAAAGAGGACAACGGCTTGATGTTCATCCGTGGAGGACAGCTGAATATCACGGCTGCTGCTCCCACTTCGAAAGCGATTAAAGCCCCAACCGACTTGACAATCAGCGGAGGCACACTCGAAATAGCAGCTTCCGGCCCAGGCACCAAAGGCATCTCTGTCTCAGGGAACATGCTTGTCAACCAGGACGACAACACTACCTTCATAACAGTTCGAGCAACTGGTGGCTTATATGAAGACGAAAATGAAGACGAGTCTTATTGCTATGGACTCAAGATAAAGGGGAACCTGACTGTTACTGCCGGCAGACTTCAAGTTTCGAACAAAAACTATGGCTCAAAGGGAGGCAAAGTTGGAGGCACTTGTGTTAAGTCTCCAGAAGCATCTGTAAGTGTTAGCGGACTGACCTGGCAAACTCAATAGAAACAGGATCATACACATAAACAAAGGGTGCTGGCTTTTGCATGAGCCAACACCCTTTGTTATTTTTACCATTATAGGCTATAGGTCAACTCCTTCCTTGCCAAAGCGTTTTACATCTTCGATGACCTTAAGCAGATACTGACCATATTGATTCTTCAGCATCGGTTGGGCTAATTGTCGCATACGCTCTTCGTCGATCCATCCCTTACGATAGGCTATACCCTCAAGACAACCGACCTTCAAGCCCTGACGCTTCTCGAGAACTTCGATATAGGTTGAGGCTTCGGAAAGAGAATCAAAGGTTCCTGTGTCGAGCCATGCAAAGCCTCTGCCAAGCGTCTGCACCTTCAGTTCGCCATCCTCAAGGAAACGTTGGTTGACAGTCGTTATCTCGTATTCTCCTCTTGCACTTGGCTTGATGTTCTTTGCCACTTCTACAACCTTATTGGGATAGAAGTAAAGACCTACAACAGCATAGTTGCTTTTGGGATTTGCCGGCTTTTCTTCGATGGATAGGCAGTTCCCTTGCTTGTCGAACTCTGCCACTCCATAACGTTCTGGATCGTTTACCCAATAGCCGAATACCGTTGCCTTCTTTTCTTCTTCTGCCGTACGAACGGCTTCCTGAAGCATCTCACTGAAGCCATTACCTTGGAAGATATTGTCTCCAAGCACCAAGCAGGCACAATCATCCCCAATAAAATCTGCGCCAATGGTAAAGGCTTGTGCCAATCCATCTGGAGAAGGTTGTTCGGCATACACGAAATGTACGCCATAATCGCTGCCGTCGCCAAGCAAACGTTTGAAGCCTGGCAGGTCGAAAGGCGTAGAGATAATCAGTATCTCGCGTATCCCAGCCTGCATAAGCACGCTGATGGGATAGTAGATCATCGGTTTGTCATAGATAGGCATGAGCTGTTTGCTGATACCTTTTGTAATGGGATATAACCGAGTGCCAGAGCCTCCGGCAAGAACGATTCCTTTCATATTCGTAGTTTTAGTCGTTTATCATGTAATCGAGACAAGTGCGCAAGCAGGTATAAGGACGTACCTTCCCATCCGCCACAGCCACATGTTCTGGGTGCACAGCATAAGCCTTCAGAGCAGCCTCATCAGTAAAAGTACTGTCGAGCATCACGTCGGCATTGGAAGAATCGAGTCGTCCGTCGACATTCACGACGATATTGAGCAGTCCTGGAATACGGCCAGCCAAGCCTTCGAGACCTGCCTTAATGTCCTTCTTGACACGCTGCTTCTCTTCTTCTGTCAAGTCATCTCTCAACTTCCACAATATGATGTGCTTTACCATAATATATTATAAATAATGTGTAATCATGCTACAAAGATAATATGATTTGCCGACATCTGCAAATTTAACAGGTTAAAATCAACTTCCATATGTGTGGACACTTATGCCTTGAGCAGAAGGAAGATAGTTTATCCCCCACCAACACATCTGCAGACACAAGAAGCAAATCACTTGCCACACCAATGCCGGAGTGACCGCTGCTGGGCGACTCTTTCGCAAGTGCACATAGATGAGATAGCAGAGCCAAGTTGCAGCAGCCCACGTCTCCTTCGGATCCCACGACCAATATGTGCCCCAAGCCTCTTTTGCCCACAATGCTCCGAAGAGCATACCAATAGTAATGAAGGACAGACCCACTCTGGTCAGGTTGTCAATGGCTGCCAATTGATCTTGTTTCCTGAAGAGTTGCCACAAAGCCATTAGTGTTGCAACACCAGTTGTGGCATAGGCAAACATATATATAATAACGTGTGGAGCAAACCAAGGACTCTGCAAAGCCGGCATCATTTCCTTGCTATGTATCTCGGGTTTCAGGATGTTTATGCAGAGAAAGACTGCGCTGAGCAATGTGCTGAAGGATAGAATCCATCGATATTGCCAGCGACTGTAAGTTATCAGACCTACGAGGGGAAGAAAGAAGGAGTACCAAAGCCTGGTTTCTCCCATTGTTCGCATAGGGGGACGTTCCAGCGAAATCCACATCATGGCGATATACGAGCCGAAGATGAGCAATCCGCAAATGGTCAACAGATAGACTAAACTTTTCTTTCCGCCACGAAGCGAAAGTAATGCTGCCACTGTCCAACACACCAAAGCGGGCAAGGCAAAAAGCCAAAGAGTGTTCCAAGTTACCATTTCTTACCTACAAAAATACTTAATGCACCTGCCAACATCATGAAGATGCCTAAATAGACGAAGGGCAACCAAGGGTCGCGAACGAGCTCGAAGACGCTGATGTCGCTCTCGACACCCTTTGCCTCGTCATAACTGTACTGATATATCTTCCACCCACGAAACGAGAGAGGTTTGTTCACAAGGATGGTGTCGCGAACCGTTGTGCCACTCTTTGTGTAGACAGTCACATCGGATGAGAAACTGCGTGGCGCTGCCGAAGATTCATGAAGCTCCATGGAAAAATCATGAAGTTCTATGGCTATCGGAAGTTGATGAACATGATGCTTGGAGTCGACAGCCCGCCATTCTGTCTTTCCTTCCTGCACCACCATACGCAAGTCTTGCATGTCTGCGTTACCAAGCGTGCCAGCAACAAGGGCGATGAAGAGACCCAAATGATTGAGCAGGAAAGGAATGTTTCGCCAAGAAGGATGCAAAAGTCGAGTCATACATACCATTCCCAGGAGCACCACAAGCCATGTATATGAGAGGACAAACGGCCAGAATGTGAGCATAGAGGTAATGCCGAAGGGTTCCGTAGGCTGATGTCCCGTCGGAACTTGCCTTGTAACTCCCATCAGAACAGTCAGCATGGCGCAAGCCACCATAGCCGGGATGCCTGCATGAAGCGTTGACATCCAACGGAAAAGATGTACTTTGCCACGCAACAAATGCATGGTCAGGATACTGAACAGCAACACTATCAACACAACTATGTTGACAGGAGAAGCCATCGCATCCCATCTGACCGGTCCTATCGTCAGTTGCAACAACATTCCGACGGCAACCAATCCGCAACAGACAATACAGCCCTTTGTCATTCCCCAGGTTTTGCTCATATTCGCTTAATTGTTTATGCAAAGGTACAAAATATTTCATAATTCGCAATTCATAATTCATAAATATTTCTTATCTTTGCACACAATAATAAACACACTACTATGAAATACATCAGTTGGAACGTCAACGGACTTCGTGCAGTTGTGGGCAAAAACTTCAGCGAAGTGTTTGCTCAACTCGATGCCGACTTCTTCTGCCTTCAAGAGACTAAGATGCAGGCAGGACAACTCGACCTGAGTTTCCCTGGATATCAGTCCTATTGGAACTACGCAGAGAAAAAAGGTTACTCGGGAACTGCCGTCTTCACCAAACATACACCCGTCAATGTGACCTACGGAATAGGCATTGAGGAACATGATCAAGAAGGACGCGTCATCACGCTCGAGATGGCTGATCACTTCTTGGTGTGTGTCTATACACCGAACAGCCAAGATGGTTTGAAGCGCCTCAACTATAGAATGACTTGGGAGGATGACTTTCGCCAGTATCTTCTTGCGTTGGACAAGAAGAAACCGGTCGTTGTATGTGGCGACATGAATGTGGCTCACGAAGAAATCGACTTGAAGAATCCGAAGACGAACCACATGAACGCAGGCTTCACGGATGAGGAAAGGGAGAAGATGACTGTGTTGCTCGACAGCGGATTCATCGACACATTCCGACACTTCTATCCCGATGCGACAGATCGCTATAGTTGGTGGAGCTATCGTTTCCACGCCAGAGAGAAGAACGTGGGGTGGCGTATCGACTATTTCCTCGTGTCTGAACGGCTTGCATCACGTTTGAAATCAGCAGAAATACACGACAACATCATGGGTAGCGACCATTGTCCCGTCTCTATAACACTCATCTGATATGGCAAACTTAAAGGGATTAGTAAAGGATACGGCCATCTACGGACTCTCGAGCATCGTTGGACGTTTTCTCAACTATTTGCTCGTTCCGCTCTACACACACTATATGCCAAAAGCTTCTGGCGATTATGGTGTGAACACGAACATGTATGCGTACACGGCTTTGTTCTTCGCCATTCTGACTTTCGGCATGGAGACGACGCTCTTCCGCTATGCCAACGATGAGCGAGAGACACCCGATACCGTCTTCTCTACCGGCTTTGCTATGGTAGGAAGCCTTTCCGCACTTTTCCTTTTGCTTGTCTTCGGCTTCATCACACCCATTTCGAACTACCTTGGATATGCTGCTCATCCCGAATACTTACTGATGATGGCAGCCGTAGTTGCTTTGGATGCCTTGCAGGCTTTGCCTTTCTGCTTCCTTCGTTTCCAGCACCGGCCCATACGTTTCATGTCGTTGAAGATGCTCTTCATCTTCCTCAACATCGCCCTCAACCTTATTTATTTCGTCCTTCTCGGCAAGACAAGTGTCTTCTATGTCTTCTTCATAAACCTCATTTGCACGAGCTTCATCACCTTCTTCTTCATTCCTGATCTGATAAAGATCCATTGGAAATTTGACGGCAATCTGTTGCGAAGGATGCTCTCCTACTCGTGGCCGATACTCCTATTGAGCGTGATGGGCATCCTGAATCAAGTGGCGGACAAGATACTTTTCCCAAAGGTTTACCCCGACGAAGCACAGGCCAATGTGGAACTTGGCGTGTATGGCAGTTGCGTGAAGATAGCCATGATTATGGCCATGATTACCCAAGCCTTCCGATTTGCCTACGAGCCTATTGTCTTTTCAAAGGCGAAAGATGCCGACAAGAACGAGTATTATGCCTTGGGTATGAAGTACTTCATCATCTTCACCCTGCTTGCGTTCCTCGGAGTGATGGGATACTTGCCCATCTTGAAGTATATGATCGGCTCCGATTATTGGGAAGGATTGAAAGTAATCCCAATTGTAATGGCAGCCGAGATTATGATGGGCATCTACTTCAACCTCTCTTTCTGGTACAAGTTGATTGACAAAACCATCTACGGCGCCCTGTTCTCTTTGGCAGGATGTCTCGTACTTCTGGCCATCAACATTTGGGGCATTCCCCATTACAGCTATATGGCTTGTGCTTGGGGAGGTGTTGCAGGATACGGAACAGCCATGCTCTTGAGCTATTTCGTAGGGCAGCGAATCAACCCCATCCCCTATCCGATAGGTTCGATAGCGCTTTATGTCATCATCGCAGCCGTGTTCTACGGAGTGATGGCACTCGTTCCCAAAGAATGGCCGATGTGGATTTACCTCGCTATCAGCACACCACTTTGCCTCACATTTGCAGGCATAATATACTGGAAGGAACTGAGGAAGAAACCAACCAACTAAGGGCAAGAAAAAACATGGCCTTAGTCGTTGGCAAACACATAGTGTTAAGATTGCAAACGTATAGTGTTAAGATTGCAAACGTGGCACTATACGATTCCAATCATAAAGTGCCACGTTTAAAACTGACATATTCTCACTCTCGCAAGATAATCTTTCGAAGGGCATCCATCAACTGGTCAGCCAAGCCGATGTTGTAGCCTTGGCGAATCCAATAGACGCGGTTGAAGGTGTCGCAGAGCATGAGAAGAGGCAATTCTTTGCTGCCATGAGTGAGTTCCTCGATGTGCATCGCCTCGATTGTTTCAGGGTCTGCCACGCCGAAGAGCACATTGCTTGGCAAGTCGTCGAACTCCTTTCGGTCGAAGTTGGCATAATCCTCCTGACTTGGGAAAAGCATCAAGTAGCATTGCGACCATTGCGAGAGATGGATGTTAGCTGCCTCCATGTCATGGAGGAGATGCGTGCTCGGCTCATGATTGCTGCGGATAAGGGCTATCATATAAAAGCCTCGACCAGTCGTTTCAAGTATCTTCTTGTGAACACCTCTTGCATTCGTGAAGTAATTCTCGCAGTCGAAATTGCCAATTACATGCAGATGCTCCTCATCTGCTCGCAGTCGCAAAGTCACAGTCTTATCTTTCTGTGCCTCTACGCCAAATATCTCGAGGTTTGCCCAAACACCACCATTTGCCAGACGAGTGCCGCTGACAAGCATGTACTGGCCTGCATCAACGTTCACGCCATTAGCAAATGTCCCTTTCAAAGTCGCGTTTTCAGGGAATTCCTGAACTTTCGGACGACCACTCTCGATGCGCGACAAGGCAAAATGCGAATAGTAGGAAGGATTCTCCTTAACTTCCTGGTCCTTAAAGAAGAAATACAATGTACCCTGAGGAGCCGTTTTTTCCTGAGCAGAGCCAAACAGGACATCGTGCCACGTCTCAGTCGTAATGTCTGCCCATTGCACTTTGCCCGTCACCTCGTCAATGCGTGCAGGAATGCCTATGCTACGAGCCGCAGAAACAAAGAAAATGTCGCGACTGTGGGTGTCGCAAGTTCTGTGACTAAGCACGCCAAGCGGACTCATGCAGAGATGCTGCGGATTGCGCGTATCATCAACTGTAATACTGTCCGTCACCCATTGCAAAAGTTGCTCTGCCGTCATGCCTTGGAATATCTCAGAAAGCGTTCCTCGACATGGCGTCAAACGTTCGTTAGCAACTCTCGGACAGAGAACATAGTTGTCCCAAAGCGGGCTGTCAAGATTCTTCGTGTTCTCAGCCACATCCATCAGCACTTCCATCGTAACATCGCGATAGTCCTTGCGGGCAAGTGTCTTGAGGACATCGCCCTTGCATTTCTTGGCAGCATCGCTCTTTTTGAAGGCTTCGATGGTCTGCCAATTTGCTCGCGCCAGTACTTCAGGGCTGTTTGGCTCGCCATTTTGACAGAATGCATCCTTCATATAGGCGATGCGAATGCTGTCTTCCTCAGCAAGGCGTTTACGGTTGGCACGAACTGCATCGGCACTTACTTCAGGTTTGTTATCTTTTCCAAATGGCGGATTCAGGTCCATCTCAAGCGATGCCGTATACGTACTGTCCTTGTCGAGGACAACAGTCACCAGGGCATCCTTGCCAACGCTCACTTTCTGGAAGCCGAACTTGCCGTTCTTGCTTGCCCAGACAATCAAGTCACCCTTGCCACAAGTCAACGACGACTTGCCCTTCACATCACTTTGCTTCGACACAATAGGATAGAACTCTGCATAATTGTAAAGGCGGTAATCTACTGTTGCACCCTCGACAGGAAGACTATCCTGGCCAAGCACAGTCACTATGATGGAAGCCACATCGACATAGTTCTTCGTGACGTTTATCTCCGTATAACATGCCGTCTTGTTCACCACTTCCTCTGGTCCCGTATAATCACCAAAGACTTTCGTGTGCATGAGCATGCCTCTGCTGGCCGATTCGTTGAACCATCCGAGGTTCAATACCGGCTCTGGTTCGCAAGCGCCCAAGAAGTACCACCTTCCATCGACCCAAGCCTCTACCCAAGCATGGTTGTCATCCGTATGTGCCCAGCGAGGTGTGTAAACTTGTCTGGCAGGAATACCGATGGTACGAAGAGCAGTAACTGTGAAAGTGCTTTCTTCTCCACAACGTCCTATGGCAGAACGAAGTGTGTTCATCGGCGAAGAGGTCCGACTGTCGCTAGGTTGGTAGCTGACATGTTCATGACACCAATGGTTCACCTCCAACACGGCAGCATACATCGTCTTGCCTTCGACACGCGCCTTCAACTCGTCGTAATAGGCAATACGAAACGAGTCGAGGTCCTCGTTGTTGACACGCAAAGGCAGAACAAAGTGCCGCCATTCCCTGCCAGGAACCTTCTCTCCCCAAGGCATTTCATGACGAGCCTTAACCGCCATCTCCACGTTAGCTTCCCAAAATTCATGAGGATAATCCACACTATCGGGTAGCGGCATTCCCGCATAAAGGAAGTCGAGTGCATCTTGTTCCTCTTGCTTCAGACCGTCTGTGCAAGCAGTCAGCACACTTATAAAAGCAAAGAGCCCCACAACGAGGGCTCCATGCAATGTCTTTCTTACGTTATTCTGCATACATGTCTACGATGAGTTCGCCAAAGATTGTGTTGGCCCATGCGAACCAACTGCGGGTGTAATCTTCTGCATTATCCTTGTTGAAGGACTCGTGCATAAAGCCTTTGCCGCCATCGGTCTTAAGGATTTCCTGCACGCACCACTCCTTCTCTGCACGGTCATTAGTGGTGAATGCTTTCATCACCAAGCTCATGGGCCAAGGCTTATCGAGGCCACAATGAGGACCACCAATGCCTTCGCCAGCCTTTCCTTTGAAGAAGTAAGGATTGTCTTCACTCCAAACGAACTTGCGCGTATTTTGATAAATGGGATCGTCGATAGCGACATCGGTCAGGTAGGGCAGACAAAGCAAGCTGGGAGCATTGCTGTCGTCCATAAGAAGGTAGCTTCCGTAGCCGTCAACCTCGAAGGCATAAATGGGACCATACTTGGGATGTTCCACAACGGCATATTCCTTCAAGGCTGCTTCCACCTGACTCGCCATCTGCTCACACTCGCCAGCAAGCACCTTTTCCTTGTTCACGTCACGAAGGATGGTTGCAGCTTTACGCAGAACACTTACTGCAAAGAAGTTCGAAGGCACAAGGTATGGGAAGATTGTGCTGTCATCGCTGGGACGGAAAGCGCTTGCAATAAGTCCGCATGCCTTACCGGGATGACCATAGCCTGCGTTGCTGCGTGTGTCGTGGAGTGCCTTAGTGTTGCGGCGGAAGTGATAGTTGGTCTTGTATCCATTCCAGTTCTGCTGGTCGCGGAACACATCGAGTGTGGCGCGTACCACTTTGAGCCATGTCTCATCGAATATGCTGTTGTCTCCCGTCTTCTGCCAATATGCATAAGCAAGGCGGAGAGGATAGCAAAGAGAGTCAATCTCATACTTGCGCTCGTGCAGCATCTTATTCATCTTTGTCTCGTCGCTCTGCCACTCACCATCTTTTGGCTTGATATTGAAGGCGTTTGCATACGGGTCGATCAGGATGCAAGCGAACTGACGACGGATGACGCCACGAATGAGATGACGCAGCGGTTCGTCCTGATTCACATAGCGAAGGTAGGGCCAAACTTGTGCTGCACTATCGCGCAACCACATGGCCTCGATGTCGCCAGTAATGACAAATGTATCGTCGTCACCACTCTCGTTGCTGTACCAGACTGTCGTGTCGAGTGTGTTAGGGAAGCAGTTGACGAACATCCAATACAGCTTGGGATCGATTGCTGTCAACTTCTGCTTGAGGTCAATTATTTGCTTCTCGACAGCTTCACTGCGGAAGAGTCGCTTCTCTGGAGCAGGACGGAGGTCCTTGATAGTGCTTTGTACTGCCACTTGCTGCTTCTTTGCAGGCTCAGGGAAAGTGTAGTTCGTGTTGCTGAAAGCGGACATTGGCGCGCTCATCAGCAGGGCAAACATTAGTTTCTTCATCGTTATCTCTTTTTTTACCTTATTTCGTCATGTAAACATCCAATGTTCCGCCAGCCATGATCTGCTCGTGAGTGATGGTTGTACCCTTGAGGGTTTGGCCGTTCAGCACATACTTCTTGACGTAGATGGCTTTGTCGCTGCCGCCATGAGTGCGGATGGTGAAAGTCTTATCTTCGCCGACAGGGATAACAGCCTCTTCCACGATGGGCGAACCAAGCTGATAAACGCCACCACAAGGCTCAACCTGATAGAAGCCGAGGGCTGAGAGGATGTACCATGCAGACATCTGACCTACGTCCTCATTGCCGCAAAGACCTGCAGGCTGGTCTGTGTAAAGTTCGTCCATTACCTGACGAATCCACTTCTGTGCCTTGCGAGGTTGCCCTACATAATTATACATATAAAGGATGTGATGGCTGGGTTCGTTGCCATGAGCATACTGGCCGATAAGGCCGGAAATGTCTGGAGCTGCACCTGCACCAAGGTCGCTACTTGCAGCCAAAAGGTCGTCCAAACGCTTGTCAAGAGCCTTGTCTCCACCCATCACTTCTGCAAGACCCTTCACATCATGAGGAACGAGGAAAGTATACTGCCAGGGATTGCCTTCAGTATAGTCGCGTGTCTGCTGATTTGGGTTGAAGTTGGGAGGCAGAGGACGGAACTCTCCTTTGCTGTCAAGAGCGCGCATTACGTTCACTCGACGGTCGTAAAGCTTCTTGTAGTTCATGCTGATCTCGTAGAAGCGAACGCTGTCTTCCTTGTGACCAAGTTTTCCTGCGAGTTGAGCTGCTGCCCAAGATGCGATGAAGTACTCCATGCTCTTGCCGACAACCTCGCCTTCGCGACCGTCATAAGGCAGATAACCAAGTTCTGCAAGATAGTCTTTACCACGAAGAGGAACTCGACGAACCTTTGCAAATTCCGTGGGAAGCATGCTTGCACAAACAGCTTCGTAAGCCTCGTCAATGTCGATATCGCCAGCTTCTCCCTTCAGAATGATATCAGCCAGAACGGGAACGGCAGGCTCACCCACCATGCAATAGGTGTCGTTACTTACGAGATGCCAAACCGGAAGTTCGCCCCATTCGCGATAGATGGCGAGCATCGTCTTGGCATAGTCGCGCATACGGTCTGGCATGATGATGGTTGCGAGGGGATGAGCGGCACGATAAGTGTCCCAAAGACTCCAGGTCGTGAGCGTATTATAGTCAGCTCCGCGATGAACCTTAAAGTCCGCACCCATATAGTCACCCGTCACATCGTTCCAGAGTTGGGGAGCTACCATGTAGTGGTACATTGCCGTATAGAAGATGGTACGCTCGCGTTCCGTACGGAAAGTCGCTTTGATGCGAGAGAGTTGCTCGTTCCAAGCCTCGACTGCAGCTTTTGCAACTCCGTCGAAGTCAAAGCCATTAGGCTGCTCGACATTCATGTTGATGAGTGCATTAGCCTCACTTGTGGGTGAAAGAGCCACTTTAACCATCACATCATCGCCAGGTCCGACCTCGAAGGTGGCCTGTCCGTACTTCGCATTCGGGCCTTCGCTCAGCCAGTTATGGATGGACTTGCTGAACTTCATGCAGAAATAGACAATCTGATCGTTTGCCCAGCCATGACTGCGACGATAGCCCATCAAAGTGTAGTCGTCAACAGGAACGACACGAGTATCTGTAGCTTGGTCACCAATGGTGTTTTCCAAGTCAATAATGATGCGAGCATTGTTGCTGCCTTTTGGGAAGGTGAAACGATAGAGAGCAGTACGCTCAGTTGCAGTCACCTCGGCCTTGATGTGGAAGCGGTCCAATAGAACCTGGTAATAGCCAGGCTCCACAACCTCCGATTCGTGACTGTATTCGCTGGCAATACCTTCGCGAGAAAGCTCCAGATCGCCATAAGCAGGCATCAGACCGATGTCTCCCAAGTCGCCACAACCAGTACCGCTCAAATGCATTTGGGCAAAACCGATAATCTTCTTGCCACTCTCATGATAGCCGGAGCACCAGTCCCAACCCGTCTCAATCTGTGTCGGACCGGCATTCACCATACCAAAAGGCACGTTGGCACCCACGAAAACATGGCCGTGATCGCCCGTACCGATAACGGGATTGACGTACTGTGCAAAGTTTTCAGCCTGTGCCGTAACGGCAAACATCAGGCCGAGAAGGAAAAATTTACTTTTCATCGTTATAGCTTGTTTATAGTAGAAAATTTGGCACAAAGATACGAAAAAGAAACGAAAGGCCCAAGCCATCCGGCATAATTCTTCATCTCGGAAACCTTTTTCCCTACCTGACTCTATATTAGTCCAACTAAGCACATCCACAAGCACCCAGTCAAGTTTGTAAACTAGGCACGTTATATTTGCAATCGTATAACGTTAAGTTTGCAATTGTAACACTATACGTTGGCCAACGACACACGTCACGTTTTGGAACTCACCTGCCCATGATCGCCCATACAACAAAAAGCCGCTCCATCCTTCACGGACGAAGCGGCTTCATTATTGCAATTTAGAATTATTCTTGAGCTTCTTCTGCAGGAGCTGCAGTCTCTGCAACCTCTGCTGCGGGTGCCTCAGCTTCTGCTACAGGAGCAGCCTCTTCAGCTGCGGGAGCAGTTGTAGCCTTCTTTGAAGAACGACGTGTGCGCTTTGCCTTCTTAGCAGTTTTTGCCATATTCTCATCGAAATCAACAAGTTCGATGAAGCACATGGGAGCAGCATCGCTAGCACGGAAGCCAGTCTTGATGATACGAGTGTAACCACCAGGACGATCGGCAACCTTCTGAGAGATTACTGTAAACAGTTCCGTGATGGCGTGCTTGTCCTGCAGATAGCTGAACACGACACGACGTGAATTGGTAGTGTCCTCCTTCGACTTAGTGATCAGAGGCTCTACATACTTCTTCAAGGCCTTTGCCTTGGCGAGGGTCGTAGTGATTCTTTTGTGCATAATCAGGGACACGGCCATGTTGCTCAACATAGCTGCTCTGTGGGATGCAGTACGACCCAGATGGTTGAATTTCTTATTATGTCTCATGACTTTTTATTCTTTATCTAATTTATATTTAGAAATATCAGTTCCAAACGACAGATTCAGACTCTCGAGCAAATCATCAAGCTCCGTGAGCGATTTCTTGCCGAAGTTCCTGAACTTGAGCAGGTCGGTCTTGTTGTACTGTACCAAATCGCCAAGAGTGTCCACATCGGCAGCCTTAAGGCAATTCAACGCACGTACTGACAAGTCCATATCAACCAGCTTCGTCTTCAGGAGTTGACGCATGTGTAGAACCTCCTCGTCGAATTCCTCGTTCACATCCATCTCGCTATTCTCGAGCGTAATCTTCTCGTCAGAGAACAACATGAAGTGGTGAATGAGGATGCGAGCAGCTTCCTTGAGCGCATCCTTCGGGTGAATGGAACCATCAGTGGTAATCTCAAGCACAAGCTTCTCGTAGTCAGTCTTCTGCTCTACGCGGAAGTTCTCTACTGCGTACTTGACATTTCTGATTGGAGTGTAAATTGAATCGATAGGGATAACATTCACATCGGTGCAGAAGGGACGGTTCTCGTCCGCAGGGACATAGCCCCTACCCTTATTGATGTTGATTTCCAT
>JAGCFN010000041.1 GCA_017650085.1 Bacteroidaceae bacterium
CCCAACTCGAGCACTTTCAACGGCTTTGCCATCTCGACGAGCATCTTCAAAAGGCGTCCCTGGAGATGGCCGCTCGCCATCTGTCCGTAAGAAAGACGCAGTTGTGTATCACGCCAAAGGGCATGCAAATAATCTCCTTCGGCATCGATGTGCTGAAGGATATACTCGTCGAGTGTCATTTACTCTGCTCCGTCGCGATTCGCGTTGTCTATCAATGCCTCGATGGCAAGGCGGTAGCTGTCGAGTCCGAAGCCACCCACAAAGCCTACGCAACCTGGGCTAATGATGCTGCGACGGCGGAATTCCTCGCGCTGATAGACGTTGCTGATGTGCACTTCGACTGTGGGAGTGCTCACACTTCTCAGGGCATCGAGGATGGCGATGCTGGTGTGGGTGTATGCTCCGGCATTGAGAACGATGCCATCACGGTCGAAACCGACCTCGTGAATCATGTTGATGATTTCGCCTTCCAGATTGCTTTGGAAGTAATCGATGCGTACTTTGGGGAATCGTGCACGCAGTTCCTTCAGGTAGTCTTCCCAAGCGCGTTTGCCATAAATCTCAGGCTCGCGAATGCCCAAAAGATTAAGATTTGGGCCGTTTATAATTTGAATTCTCATAATAAAGTTGTATTTTTGTAGTCGAAAAGCTTTAGTTCTTGCTACAAAGATAGTAATAAATCCTGTTATCTTGCAAGAACAATGCATTAAAAAAACGTTAAGAAAGAGATTTTGCATTACGAATTAACAAATACCGGCACCATTGGTAACGCCATTATTCGCCGTTACTTCCAATATCTGCGACTGGAGCGTTCCTATACTGCGAACACTCTCGATGCCTATCTCAAGGACTTGCAGAAGCTCCTCAACTACTATACGGACGAGGGCATCGACTTTCGGAAGGTCACGCTCGAGCAGTTGGACAAGTTCGCGAAGACTTTGCAGGAGCTTGGTGTGGGACCTCGATCTGTGGCTCGAATCCTGAGTGGAGTCCGTTCGTTCTACCGTTTCCTGACCATCGAGAAAGAGGTCGAGACCGATCCTACCGAGTTGCTCGAGAGTCCGAAGATAGGCAAACACCTGCCTGAAGTGTTGAGTTTGCCTGAAATCGACGCGATAGAAGCTGCGATAGACCTGAGCAAACCTGAAGGCATTCGCGACCTCGCCATCATAGAAGTACTGTTCAGTTGTGGGCTGAGAATCAGCGAGTTAGTCAACTTGAAGTTGAGCGAACTCTATCTCGAAGAGGGATACATCCGAGTTCATGGCAAGGGAAGGAAGGAAAGGCTGGTTCCCATCGGCGAGAACGCCATCCAGAAACTGAGGCAGTGGTTCGTTGTCCGACAAGGCATCACAGTCAAACCTGGCGAGGACGACTACGTCTTCATCTCGCTTCGACGAGGGAAACACCTCAGCAGGATATCGCTCTTCGTATATATTAAAGAGTATGCCGAGAAAGCGGGAATCAAGAAGAACATCAGCCCCCACACTTTCCGCCACAGTTTTGCCACGCAGCTCTTGGAGGGAGGGGCCAATCTGCGAGCCATCCAAGCCATGCTCGGACACGAAGACATCGGCACAACCGAGATCTATATGCACATCGACAAGAGCCACCTCCGACAGGAGATTCTGGAGCATCACCCTAGAAACATCAAGGACTGAAACGGGAGCCCAGAAAATGTGGCGTTGTTAAATCGCAAACGTCACACTAGTTAATCGCAAATGTCACACTAGTTAATTGCAATCGTCACACTAGTTAATTGCAAATGTCACTGGCGACGTTTTCTTCCCACCTGTCGGACAAAGACTGTCTTGAAGCGCCAAGTCCCCACTTTTCTAACGGCTCTTGATGTCAAAATGTAAGAAAAACATGCCGTTTTCTGCTTTTTCCGGGCATTTCTCATTGCATTTTGAAAATTATTTGCTACTTTTGCTATCAAAATAACAACCAATAAACAAAAACATCATGCTTAAAGTAGACGAATTAGACAAACAGATTCTTGAGTTGATCTCCTGTAATGCACGCATCCCCTTCAAAGAGGTTGCAGAAATATGTGGCGTGAGCCGAGCAGCCGTACACCAGCGTGTCCAACGCCTCATCGACGGTGGCGTCGTCATCGGTTCAGGCTATCATGTCAACCCATTCTGCTTGGGGTACAACACTTGCACCTACATCGGTATCACCCTTCAAAAGGCATCCATGTACAAGAGTGTAGTGGAAGAGTTCAAGAAGATACCCGAAATCGTGGAATGTCACTTCACAACCGGGCCCTACACAATGCTCATCAAACTCTTTGCTCGCGACAACGCACACCTTATGACCCTGCTGAACGACCGCTTGCAGGAAATCGACGGAGTGGTTTCCACAGAAACCCTCATCTCCCTCAAGCAAAGCTTCCGCAAAGAAGTGCCCATCGGAGCCCAGCACGCAGAAACGAAACCCGTTGTTCCTGAAGAGTCATGATACGCCAACACCCACTCATCGGCATTACAGGCAACTTCGGAGAGAAAGGCTGCGAGCTGGCTGAAGGCTACTACCTCTCTGTCGTCAAAGCAGGAGGAACACCTGTAGCCATCCCTCCTCACAACGATAAGGAAGCGCTTGTCACCCTCCTCGAAACCTTGGACGGCATCCTCTTTTCAGGAGGTGGCGATATCAACCCGCTTCTCTTGGGCGAAGAACCCCTTCCCCAGCTCCATAGTGTCTGCCCCAAAAGAGACGAGGCCGAACTCTTCCTCGCTCGCGAGGCCTTCCATCGTCAAATACCTATGCTGGGCATCTGCCGAGGCATCCAGGTTATGGCGGCAGCCCTCGACGGCAAAGTTTTCCAGGACATTTACGTCCAAGGCGAAGGTGCGAAGATCAAACACTCGCAGGATATGCCTCGACACAGCGTTTCGCACACAGTCAGCAACGAGGAAGGAAGCATGCTCCAAAGCATCTTCGGCAACAAACAGACCTTGCCAGTCAACTCCTTCCACCATCAGGCGGTAAGCGATCCGGGACCCCATCTCAAGGTTTCGGCATTGAGTCCTGACGGTATCATCGAGGCTGTCGAGTCGAGCGAGCACAAGGCTTTGCTCGGCATACAATGGCATCCTGAGTGTTTCATCCTGAATCACGACGAATCCATGATGTCTGTCTTCCGTTGGTTGGTGAGTGAAGCGAGGACTTTTGCCCAGGCAAAACACATTCACGACACATCTATTATATTAGACAGCCATTGCGACACCCCAATGTTCTTTACCGAGAACAGTAAAGAGAACATTACGATGTTCGGCACTCGCTCTGACAAAGTGCTCGTCAACCTTCCCAAGATGACCGAAGGTCGCCTTGATGCTTCAATCATGGTGGCTTATCTTCCACAAGGAGAGCGCAACGAAGAAGCCTACAAAGCCGCTACGGCAAAGGCAAACCGACTGCTTACACAAATCGACGAGATAGTTCAGGCAAACAGCGATCGCGTGGGTTTCGCAGAGTCCTCAAGCGACATCCTGCGCCTCAAAGCACAAGGCAAAAAGGCTATTCTCAGAGGTATCGAGAACGGTTATGCCATAGGAAAAGACATTGGGCAGCTTGAACAATTCAAACATCGCGGCATAGTCTATATGACGCTCTGTCACAACGGAGACAACGACATCTGCGACTCTGCTCGAGGAAACGGAGAACATGGCGGCTTGAGCGACTTCGGCCGAGAGGTTGTGCAACAGATGAACCGGCTTGGCATCCTCGTGGATTTGAGTCATGCCTCAGAGAAAAGCTTCTACGACGCACTCGAACTCAGCAAAGTTCCCATCGTCTGCAGCCACAGTTCTGCAAGGGCACTTTGCGATCATCCACGCAATCTTACCGACGATCAGATGCGAGCTTTGGCAAAAGCCGATGGCGTGGCACAAACCACGGTATATCAAGGTTTCCTTCGTACAGACGGACAAGCCACCATCATCGATGCCGTCGAGCATCTTTGTCATGCCGCCAAGATAATGGGCGTAGAGCATGTCGGACTTGGAACGGACTTCGACGGAGACGGAGGAGTGCCTGGCTTGGCCGATGCTTCCGAGATAATCAACTTCACTCGCCATCTCCTTCGTCGACAATTCTCTGAGCAGGATATCCGACTCATCATGGGTGGGAACTTCCTCAGGCTAATCGACAATAATCATTAGACAATGAAAAAGACATCCTTTTGGCTCCTCTTCATCATCACACTCCTCTTGGCTTCTTGCGATGGAAAGACTCGGAAAGGTTCTTCCATTGCAGATACCATCGCTTTGTCGCCTTGTCCGAGATTCAATGCCGATAATGCTTTCCTCTATATAAAAGAGCAATGTGCGTTTGGGTCACGCGTTACGGGTAGCGACGCAGCACGTCTTTGTGGCGATTATCTCGTGGGACGTTTCAAAGAATTGGGTGCTGATGTAGAGGAACAGTTTGCCGACGTCACTATTTGGGACGGTACAAAAATGCCTGCCCGAAACATCATAGCACACATCAATCCAGGCAATTCCGACCGAATTCTGCTGTGTGCTCATTGGGACTCTCGTCCTTGGGCAGACAACGACCCTGACGAAAAGAACCATCGCACACCTATTCTCGCAGCCAACGATGGAGCTAGTGGTGTTGCTGTGATGCTGGAAATCTGTCGCCTTCTGCAAGAGAAACCAGTTCAGGTGGGCATCGACATGATTTGTTTTGATGCGGAAGACTTGGGCACACCTTTATGGGAAGAAGACCGCATCGGCTCGTCCGACACCTGGTGTCTAGGGTCAAAATTCTGGGCAGAACGAGCCAGAATGGACAACTACAAAGCCCGCTACGGCGTACTTCTCGACATGGTGGGCGGCTTCGGGGCAACCTTCTTGCGCGAAGGCATCAGCCGACAACTGGCCGAGCCCATCGTCAATCGCGTCTGGCAACTTGCCGGACAACTTGGCTACAGGCAGTTCTTCCCGCTCAAAGACGGCGGTTACGTCACCGACGACCACATTAACGTGAACGATGCCGGCATTCCTTGCATCGACATCATCCCTCACTACAACGATGGGCCAAGCAGTTTCGGACCCACTTGGCACACGCTGAAAGACACTCCCGACAACATCGACCCCAACGTCCTCGAAGCCGTCGGACAAACCCTAACACAGTTGATTTACAATGAGCATTAACGAGATACAAGACGAAATCATCGCCGAGTTCAGCGACTTCGACGATTGGATGGACCGCTACCAGCTGCTTATCGACATGGGCAGCGAGCAAGAACCACTCGACGAACAATACAAGACGGAGCAGAACCTCATCGATGGTTGCCAGAGTCGGGTATGGTTGCAAGCCGATTTAATCGATGGAATGGTGCATTTTCGCGCAGAAAGCGACGCACTCATCGTGAAGGGAATCGTCGCTCTGCTGGTTCGAGTCCTCTCGGATCACACGCCTCAGGAGATACTCGATGCCGACCTCTATTTCATCGAACGCATCGGTCTTCGCGAACACCTCTCCCCTACTCGAAGCAACGGACTTGGTGCGATGCTCAAACAGATGAAGATGTACTCTTTGGCATTCAAGGTAAAAGGACAAAACTCCTGAAACAAACCTATGAAGATAGGCAATATCGACCTTGGCAATCGCCCTGTTCTGTTGGCTCCGATGGAGGACGTCACGGACATCGGCTTTCGTTTGCTTTGTCGACAAATGGGGGCGGCAATGGTCTATTCGGAGTTCGTGTCGAGCGATGCCCTCATCCGAATGGTGAACAAGAGCCTGCTGAAACTGCAAATCTGCCCTGAAGAACGACCTGTCGCCATACAGATCTACGGCAAAGATGTCGAGGCGATGCGCGAGGCGGCCCGTATTGTGGTGGATCAGGCACATCCTGACGTACTCGACATCAACTTCGGTTGTCCTGTCAAGAAGGTTGCCGGCAAAGGTGCTGGAGCAGGCATGCTGCAGAATGTTCCTGGCATTCTCGACATCACAAAGGCTGTCGTGGAAGCAGTTCCAAACACCCCTGTTACAGTTAAGACCCGTCTTGCTTGGGACGAGAAGCACCTCCTTTTGCCCGACGGAACGCCCTTCATCGTTGACCTTGCCGAACGACTCCAAGATTGTGGCATCAAGGCTTTGACCATTCACGGCAGGACCAGAGCGCAGATGTATACGGGAGAAGCGGATTGGACGAACATCGGCTTGGTCAAAGCAAATCCCCGTATGCACATTCCCATCATAGGAAATGGCGACATCACCTCTGCCGAAGAAGCCAGACAAGCTTTCGAGCGTTACGGAGTTGATGCAGTTATGATAGGTCGCGCCACTTTTGGCCGGCCTTGGATATTCCACGAAATCACCCACCCAGAACAGCCTCTTTCGCTCGATGAAAAGGTTGACATCCTGAAGCAGCAAGTCCTCATCAGCATTGATCGCGCTTCACAAGACCCCCTCAAGGCCAAGTTCGGCAAAGACCCCGAGCTCTGCGGCATCCGTCATGTCCGTCGTCATCTTGCAGCCACACCCCTCTTCAAAGGCATCCCAAACTATCGCGACACCCGTATCGCCATGCTTCGAGCCGAAACAAAGGAGGAAGTCTTTGCCCTTATCGAGAAGACCAGAGAGATGCTGAAAGAGTCGCTGAAAGCCAAGGACTTATAAATCTCTTTAATTTAGGTTAACCTAGTTGGCAAACTTGGCACGTTAAGTTGGCCAACTTCACACGTTAACTTTGCAAACTTGGCACGTTAAGTTTGCGATTTAACCACGTTACGTTTGGCATCATGGCATGCGACGACTGCTGGCGAACAAGCCGAAGAAGGTCAAAGCGGCATTTAGCAACAGGAGTTCGTAGCTGAAATGGTAGTTCCACAAGAGTGGTGCGAGGTAATCGAGAACTGCACAAACAATCGGAGAAATGACTGCGATATAGGGGACCAGTCTGTCGTTCACCTTTCTCCGAGTGAAGAGTCCGAAGCTGAAAAGCCCCAATAATGGGCCGTAGGTATAGCCTGCCAAACGGTAGATGGTGTCGATAATCGTGCCGCTTCCTGCTATATGGAAGACTGCGATACAAAGCGCGAAGGCAAGCGCAACTAAGATATGTACGCGGTAACGAACGCGTAAAGCCTTCTTTGGCTCAAACCCCTCCTGCTCTATTCTGAGGATATCCACACAAATACTTGTGGTAAGGGACGTCATCGCGCTATCCGCACTTGAGAGCGCAGCTGCCGTGATGCCAATTGTGAAAGGGAAAACGACGAAGGTTCCAAGTGCTCCACAGCCTACAAGCATAGGCAACAAGCGGTCTCCTGCTTCAGGAATGGCGAGTCCTTGCTGAGTCGCAAAAGTATAAAGAAGTACACCAAGCGCGAGGAAGAGCAGGTTGACGGGCAGGATGCAAAGGCCATAAAGGCACATGTTCTTCTGTGCGGCTCGCAAAGAACTGCAGGTAAGATTCTTTTGCATCATGTCTTGGTCGAGGCCGTTCATCACGATGGTAATGAACATGCCGTTGATGAACTGACGCAGGAAGAACTGCGTGCTCGATGCATCCCAGCAGAACATCCTTCCCATCGGACTCTGAGCAATGGTTTCCACGATACCTGATGGCGACAGACTCATCTTTTCAGACACGCCCCAGACAATACAACCTGTGGCGACTAGCATGCAGAATGTCTGCAAGGCATCTGTTCGGACAATGTTCTCGATGCCGCCTTTCCGCGTATAAAGGAAGATGGCGAGCAGAACAGCTCCTACTGTGAAAGCGAAGGGAAGACCTAAAGGTCGGATGGCCATCTCGTGAAGAACCGTACAAGTCAAGAACAGACGGGCTGCGGCTCCTGTCAGCTTGCTCAAGAGGAAGAAGCAGGCTCCTGTCAAATGGCTGCGACGTCCGAAACGTTCTGCAAGATAACCGTAGATACTGGTTAGCCTCAGCCGATAATAGAGAGGGAGCAACACGTAGGCAATGGTAACAAAGCCAGCAAAGAAGCCCAGGCACATCTGGATATAAGTCATGCCATTCTGATGCACCCAGCCAGGCACGCTGACAAGGCTCACACCGCTAATGCTCGCTCCTATCATTCCAAAAGCGACGAGCAGCCAAGGCGATTTCCTTCCAGCACGAAAGAAAGCGTTGTTGTCGCCCTTCGACTTCACTAACTTTGTAAAGAGAACAAGCAGGAATATGTAAAGCCCTAAGGCAGAGAATACAAGGTAATTGGACATAGCGAGAATGACATTATTGTTGATTTCGAGTGTAAAGGTACGAAAAATTTTGTATCTTTGCAGCAGAAATAGTAAAAAGATGAAGATGAAGACAAGAGACATTATGGCTGCGATGCTTCTGCTCACAGCCTCGTATATGCAGGCAGCCCTCACGGCATACGACCTTCGCTGCGAACTGTTGCATCAGCCTTGGGGCATCAACACAACGGCACCTGCCCTGAGCTGGAAGCTCACACAAGACCACAACGGCGTTCGCCAATCGGCCTATCAAATACTTGCTGCTTCGAGACCAGACCTTCTCTCGGAAGACAAGGCAGACCTTTGGAATAGTGGCAAAGTTGAAAGCGAGCAGTCGATATGGGTTGCATATGCAGGCAAACCACTTGAAAGTCGCAGCGTTGTCTATTGGCAAGTGAAGGTTTGGGACGAGAACGACAAAGGTGGAGACTGGGCTCGTGGCGCGAAATTCTCTGTTGGCATCCTCGACAAAGCACTTTGGAAGGGCAAATACATCGGCATGGAGCGAACGGACCGCAAGGTTCAGCCGCTCGTGTACAAGTCGTTCGAATGCATGGACACCAAGTCACCTACCTTCCTGCACCTCAGCACGTTAGGCTACCACGAGATATATCTCAACGGAGAACGCGTGGGTGATGATGTCTTGGCACCTTCCGTAGTGGAATTCAGCAAACGGCATCAAGCCATGACCTACTGTCTGGACGGAAAACTGCGCAAAGGTCGCAACGACCTCGTCATCTGGCTTGGTGGCGGTTTCTACGACAATCCGGACATTGTGGGCGTTGCCAAAGGTGGGCCTTACGTCTTGGCACAAATAGACCAGCAACAGGAGAAAGACGAATGGCAGACACTTGTCGCAACCGACGACACTTGGCAGGCAAGGGAAAGCGGCTACTATGACGAGGGCATCGCAGGAGCCTGGACATTCGGAGGCGAACTCGTAAAGGCAGCCGAACTCTTGCCCGACTTCTCTTCCTCGACACTCGACGCCGTCTCTTGGCAAGGCGTAACAACGATGGAACTTCCTGCTCAAGAGATTACGCCGATGATGTGTGAGCCCAATCGTATCATGACAGAAGTGCAGGCACAACAAGTCTCGCGCTTCGACGGCAACAAGTGGATGGTGGATATGGGCCGCAGCATCGTGGGTTGGACACGCATCCACCTCGGCAAACTTCGCAAGGGACAGCGCATTACCATCAGTTACTGCGACATGCTTGCACTAAGCGGCGACTTCGATGAAGGCGTTTTCACAGACTATTACATTGCAAGCGGGGAGGGTGAGGAAACGTTCTGCAACAAGTTCAACTACCACGCTTATCGATACGTCAAAATAGAAGGACTGGACCATCAGCCTGCCCTCTTGGACATCGCAGGAATGCTTATCCATACGGGTTACGAGAAAGGTTCGTCGTTCGTCTGCAGCGACAAGGACTTTTGTGCCATTCATGATATGGTGCACTACACGTTCCGATGCCTGACACTTGGCGGCTATATGGTGGATTGCCCACACATCGAGCGACAAGGTTACGGAGGTGACGGCAATGCCTCTATCTTGGCTGCACAGCTGCAATACGATATGTATCCGCTCTATCGCAACTGGTTGCAAGGTTACACAGATGCACAAGGCGACGATGGCGAAGTGCCTCATGTTGGTCCGGCATTCTGGCGATGTGGTGGCGGACCATTCTGGTGTGCTTTCATCGCAAATGCTCCTTGGCAGACTTATCAGCAATATGGAGACATCCGACTCCTCGAATGGTATTATCCCAACATGCAGCGTTACCTCTCTTATGCCGAGCAATACATGCCAGACGGACTGCTTACAGTGGGACATCGATGGCCGAGCACTCGTCGAAAAGACTGGTTCTTAGGCGATTGGGCTCTGCCTAACGAGGAGCATCAGACACATACCGAGAGCATCGACCTAGTGAATTCCTGCTCGATGAGTTGGGTGTATGGTATCATGTCTGAAACGGCAAAACTGCTTGGCAAGGCAGACGAGGCGCAACTTTACAAGCAGAAACAGACGGACATCAACCGCCTCATCCATGCCACATATTATAATAAGAAGAATGCCACCTATGCCAATGGTTTGCAACTCGACCAGAGTTTCCCGCTTTTTGTGGGTGCCGTTCCAGATGATTTGAAGCAGAAAGTCAACAGTGCTCTGAAGCGAGAAACGTACGAACGCTTCGACGGACATCTTTTCACAGGACTTGTAGGCATCCCCATCTTAACGCAATGGTGCACCAAGGCTGGTAATGTTCAGTTCATGGCCGACATGCTTCGGCAGCACAGTTTCCCTGGTTACCTCTACATGATAGACAATGGAGCGACAACGACTTGGGAACATTGGAATGCGAGAAGAAGTCGCATCCACAACTGTTACAACGGCATCGGTTCGTGGTTCTACCAGGCACTTGCAGGCATACAAGGTGATGCGTCCAAACCCGCCTATCGCCATTTCACCATACAGCCACAATTGCCTGACAGCCTCACTTTTGTGAGGGCACTTAAGCCAACACCTTACGGCGACATTACCGTCGATTGGAAACGTTCGGCAAGCACTTTCGACCTTCGCCTCACCATTCCTGTCGGCACGACTGCAACTGTGCTTTGTCCTGAAGCGTTAAATGCCGAATCCGTTGAGATGGCACCTCGCAGCCTCAATCGTAGCGGCTTGGTTTTCAACGAGAAGGAGCGCAATCGCAAGCCAGACCCTGTGCCTGAGCGTTTCAATCCAAAGGAACCAATAGAGCTGAATAGCGGCACATATCGGCTCATCTATCGTCTGAAGAAATAACGTTTCGAGTGTGCTCCAAAAACACAGGCAAGCTAAATGTCAAACTTGACGTGTTAAGTTGGCCGACTTGACGTGTTAAGTTGGCCGACTTGAAACGTTAAGTTTGCAAACTAAGCGTGCTACGTTTGGGAGGTCAGCCTAATGTGACGATACGCGACTCATTTTCAAGGACTTCGATATTTACCTTGACTGTATCATCAGGAAGCAGTTCCTCGACCAGTTCAGGCCATTCTATGAAACAAGGATAGCCACTGTAAAAGTATTCTTCGCAGCCCATATCGTAGGCTTCGCGCAGGTTCTTGATGCGATAGAAATCAAAGTGGTAAACAGGTTGGCCTTCCGCATCGGCATACTCGTTGACAAGGGCGAACGTGGGTGACGTAACAACATCCTTCACGCCCAAAGCCTCGCAGATAGCTTTGATGAATGTCGTCTTGCCTGCACCCATCTTACCATAGAAGGCAAAAACGCAATTTTCGCCCATTTCATCGACAAATTTGCGTGCTGCAGACGCAATATCTTCAATATTTTCTATCTTTATCTCCATACCTTTTCCCTATCTTTTCCTCCCCCTCAATGTGATGAGCGGGATGAGCATCTCCTCCATGCTGATGCCTCCATGCTGGAATGTGTCCTTATAATATTGGACATAGTAACTGTAATTGTTGGGGTAAGCGAAGAAATCATCCTGCATGGCGAAGATGTATGTCGTGCTGAGGTTGGGGCTTGGCAAGCCTGCACGAAGGGGATCCTTTATCTCGAAGACCTCCTTTGGGTTGTATGAAAGGTTCTTGCCGAGTTTGTAACGCAGGTTGGTATTCGTGTTACGATCACCAATCACCTTAATGGGATTATAGCATCGGATACTGCCATGATCGGTCGTCAACACTACCGTACAATCGTGAGCGGCCAAGCTACGGAAGAGATCACTCACGGCAGAGTGGCGCAACCAACTCTGTGTAATGCTGCGATAAGCTGCTTCGTTGCTGGCAAGTTCCCTAACCATAAGGCTTTCCGTACGAGCATGACTAAGCATGTCAATGAAGTTGATAACCACAACATTCAAGTCGTTCTTCTGCAACTGAGCTATCTGCTGAACGAACTTTTCCGCGGCATTCGAGTGGTTTATCTTGTGATAAGAGAACGTGTTTTTACGGCGATAACGCTCAAGTTGCGTCCTTACCAAAGGTTCTTCGTTGAGGTTCTTGCCTTCTTCACTGTCCTCATCGACCCAAAGCGACGGAAACATCTTGGCAATATTGTTGGGCATCAAGCCACTGAAGATAGCGTTTCTGGCGTATTGAGTCGCAGTTGGAAGGATGCTGCAGTAAAGGTTCTCTTCTACCGTAAAAGTATCTGCTATCTCGTTCAAAAGTACGCGCCATTGATCGTAACGGAAGTTATCGATGACGATGAGAAAGACTTTCTCGCCCTTGTCAAGCAAAGGGAAGATGGCACGCTTGAAGATAACAGGACTCATCACAGGCCTTTCTTCCGGTTTCTCCATCCAACGCATATAGTTCTTGCGTATGAACTTGGCAAACTCGGCATTGGCTTCACGTCTTTGCATCGAGAGCATTTCCTGCATGCCGCTCTCCGTCTCACTCAACTGAAGCTCCCAATATGTGATTTTCTTATAGACTTCTTTCCATTCTTCGATGCTCGAAGCATCATTTATCTGCATTCCCAAACGCGAAAAGTCCTGCTGATAATTGCTCTGAGTATGTTCCGTTACAATCTCTTTCTGCTGGATATTCTTCTTGAGTGTCAGCAAGATTTGGGTCGGATTGACAGGTTTGATGAGGTAGTCGGCAATCTTCGCACCGATAGCCTGCTCCATAATGTGCTCTTCCTCGCTCTTCGTGACCATCACTACAGGCGTTGCAGGCAATAGTTCCTTAACGCGAGTCAAGGTCTCTAGGCCGCTCAAGCCAGGCATGTTCTCGTCGAGCAGGATGAGGTCGAAAGCCTCTTCCGCACAACGGTCGAGAGCATCGTAACCGTTCGTAACAGTCTCTACCTGGTAACCTTTCTTTTCGAGGAAGAGGATGTGGGCTTTCAGGAGCTCAATCTCATCGTCCACCCAAAGCAGTTTGTATGTCGTCATCTGGGAAAATTAGCGTTAGTTGTTATCAAAAACCAAATGGGAAATCATCATCCACCTCTGCTTCCCTTGCAGATTTCTCCTCCTCTTCCTCCTTCTTGTCCAATTCGTCAGGATCAAGGATTTCCAGGTCTGCAGGAGTATCTATCTTCAAGTCTTCAGGGATTTCAAGCGGAGCAAAGTGCTGGTCGTAGAACTCTGTGTAGTCATCTACGCTGAACTCCTTGCCAATCATCTTCAGGTTGTCATCGGAGATAAGCAACGTCCTTATGCCTTCCAGCCTTGTTCGCATATGATCGTCAGCATAGAGCTTCTGAGCATAAGCGTGCACCTCGTCATAAGAGAGGAAGCCCTTGATTATCATTAAGGTCAGTCCGGCATCGGCTTGGATCTCAATGTCGAAGTTGCGCGCCATGAAGTTCGTGAAGTTATAGTGCGCTATCTCGTAAATCAAGATGTTCTCGTCGAGACCTCCTGTCGGATAAGCAAGAACGAAGTTGAAGTCAGTATATCGGTTGTCCTTGAGTTCCGGAGCCGCTGCTGTGCTGTCAGCACTCTCTGAACGAGTACGTCTGCTCCAAATACTGCTGGCATCATAACGGTCATCCATCAGCATACGTCCCTCGTCAAGACCTTTCACAATGGCTGACGCTATCTCCGAAACTTCCTCTCGTGGGAACTTCTGCA
>JAGCFN010000042.1 GCA_017650085.1 Bacteroidaceae bacterium
CTACGGGTTGCTCCTCTATCTATTCCGGTTCAATTCCTTCCACTCCTTACACGAAGAACGCCAAGGGACAAGGTCCTGCTTGGTCGAACTCCCTCTTCGAGGACTTCTGCGAGTACGGACTTGGTATGGTACTGGCTAACAAGAAGATAAAGATGCGCATTACCGCCTTGTTGCAAGAGCTTATTGCCGACGAGAAGGTTAGCACAGAGTTCAAGGAAGCTGCCCAGCAATGGATTGACGGTCAGAACGACGCAGATGCTTCAAAAGCCGCAGATGCTGCCCTGAAGCCTCTCATTGCCGAGGGTGCAAAGGCTGGTTGCCCAACATGTGCTCAACTCAAGGAGCTCGACCACTATCTGGTTAAGCGCTCACAATGGATTATCGGCGGCGACGGTGCCTCTTACGACATCGGTTACGGCGGTCTCGACCACGTGATTGGTTCTGGTGAGGACTTGAACATCTTCGTTATCGATACCGAGGTTTACTCCAACACAGGCGGTCAGGCTTCGAAGGCCACACCTATCGGCGCTATTGCCCAGTTCGCTGCCAACGGCAAGCGCGTGGGCAAGAAGGACCTCGGCCTGATGCTAGCTTCTTATGGCAACGTCTATGTTGCTCAGGTGGCTATGGGTGCCGACCAAAGCCAGTGCCTCAAGGCCTTCCGCGAGGCTGAAGCATGGCACGGACCTTCACTCATCATTGCTTATGCTCCCTGTATCAACCACGGCCTGAAGGCTAAGGGCGGCATGGGTAAGAGCCAGGCCGAAGAGGCAAAGGCTGTTGAGTGTGGCTACTGGCATCTGTGGCGCTACAATCCCGCTCTGGCTGAAGAGGGCAAGACTCCCTTCCAACTTGACAGCAAGGAGCCTGATTGGGACAAGTTCCAAGAGTTCCTCGAGGGCGAGGTTCGCTTCCTCTCTCTGAAGAAGGCCGCCCCCGAAGAGGCTCAAGAGCTGTACGATGCTTGTAAGGCTGCTGCTCAGCGCCGCTACAAGACCTACATCCGCAAGACGCAGGAAGATTGGAGCCTGTAATCTTTGAAAATCTATAACATTTGTAGGGGCGCTTCGGCGTCCCTACATTATTTAATTACTATGAGAAACCTCGTTACACTTTTCCTTGCTTTTATTTCCTTTTCCGCAAAGGCTCAGGTTCAGAACATGGTCGTCCATAAAGCAGATGGGACCGCCATTCGCTTTGATGTGGAGGGAGTTGACAGCATTACTTTCGAGCAAATCACCAAGTGGAGCAACCGTTCGATAGAGGCTCAGAACCTGCTTGCCTATCTGGAAGAAAACGTCGGACAGAAGATTCTGACAGGCACTCATGCTTGCGTGAACTACAACACAAACGAAGCCGATTGGGTGTACAAGCACACGGGCAAATATCCAGCCATCAACACCATCGACTTCATCCACGACATCTACTCTTCCACCAGTGGATGGATAAACTATTCCAGCACCACCCTTCTGAACAACTGGTCGAGCCGAGGTGGCATTATATCGGCCATGTGGCATTGGAACATGCCTGCCAACAACGGCACAGATTGGACTTGCACACCTGGTTCTGAGCCTGAACAGACGAGCTTTCGTCCGTCATTCATCTTCTCGCCAAATAGCGAGGAATACAAGACCATGATTAGTCGTATCGACCAGATTGCCAAGTGGTTGAAGTATACCAGGATAAAGAAAATCCCTGTTCTGTGGAGACCTCTTCATGAAGCTCAAGGCAATTGGACGGAAG
This sequence comes from Bacteroidaceae bacterium, assembly GCA_017650085.1. Classification (GTDB taxonomy): domain Bacteria; phylum Bacteroidota; class Bacteroidia; order Bacteroidales; family Bacteroidaceae; genus Physcousia. Next base: position 1,744 of record JAGCFN010000042.1, read on the forward strand.
CAAATCCAGGAACTGATTGGCACAAGGCTTGGTTTTGGTGGGGCGCAGACGGACCTGAAGCTTTCAAAGAGCTCTGGAAAGTCATGTATGACAGAATGGTGAACTATCATGGCCTCACAAACCTCATATGGGTGTTTAATGCAGGCGATTCGAAGCGTTGGTATCCTGGAGACGAATATGTCGATATTGTGGCATACGACTTCTACAACAAGAACTTGAGCGAGATGCATTATTGGTACGACTATTTCCACCAGAATTATCCTGGAAAACTCTATGCTATCAGCGAGTTCGGAGGTATTCCAAAGGTTTCTGAATTGTGGGCAGACGGGCAATATTGGAGTTTCCTCATTCCTTGGTACGATTACGACAGAACGAACAAAACGACTGACGAAGCCTTCAACAGTACCGACCACAGCAATGCCAACATTGACTGGTGGAACGACGCCCTTGAACAGGACTATGTCATCACTCGCGATGAACTGCCAAGTTTCAAAGGACAATAGTCACGATCGAAAACATCACGTAGTTAAAACGCAAACGTCACGTGCCACGATTGCATTTAACTAGTGTGACGTTGGCAATCGTCACGTGCCACGTTTGGCAAATACCTTAGCGCTTCTCCAAGTCTTCGCTGGAGAAACAGTCATTAAGGCAACCACTTTGAAACACGAGTGGCTGCCTTTTTTGCGACTAATTATGCAAGACAACTACCAATTCGCGCATATATAATATAATAATGTGTCATTTTGTTGGCTAAAAGAAAGGAAAGTAGTAACTTTGCAACTCAAATAAACATGTAACATGAAACATTCACTTCGCAGTTCCATCTGCACGGAAGGCCGTAGAATGGCTGGAGCAAGAGCGCTTTGGGTAGCCAACGGAATGAAGCGAGAGCAGTTCGGCAAGCCAATCATCGCTGTCGTAAACTCGTTCACCCAGTTCGTCCCAGGTCATACACACCTCCACGAAATAGGACAAATCGTCAAACAAGAGATAGAGAAGTTGGGCTGTTATGCCGCCGAGTTCAACACGATTGCCATCGACGACGGAATCGCGATGGGACACGACGGAATGCTCTATTCCCTGCCTTCTCGCGACATTATCGCCGATTCTGTGGAATACATGATTAACGCCCACAAGGCCGACGCGATGGTCTGCATCTCGAATTGCGACAAAGTGACGCCTGGTATGTTGATGGCGGCAATGAGGCTCAACATCCCTGCAGTTTTCGTGAGTGGAGGTCCGATGGAATCGCACAAACTGAACGGCGAGAATGCCGACCTCATCACAGCTATGGTGAAGGGTGGCGACCCGACTGTCAGCGACGAGGAGCTGGCAAAGGTTGAGCAAATGGCTTGTCCGGGTTGTGGCGCTTGTTCAGGCATGTTCACGGCCAATTCGATGAACTCTTTGACGGAAGCTATCGGCCTTTCTCTGCCTGGAAATGGAAGCATTTTGGCGACACATAAGAACCGCATCCAGCTCTTCAAAGACGCAGCCCAACTGATTGTCAAGAACGCCCTCGCTTACTACGAGAACGGCGATGAGAGTGTGCTTCCGAGAAGTATTGCTACTCGTCAGGCTTTCCTCAATGCCATGACGCTCGACATCGCGATGGGCGCAAGCACAAATACTGTGCTCCATCTCCTTGCAGTTGCGCAGGAAGGCGAGGTCGATTTCAAGATGAAGGACATCGATGCGCTGAGCCGAAAAGTGCCCTTCCTCTGTAAGCTTTCGCCAAACTGGCAGAAGTACAGCATCCAGGAAGAGAATCGCGCTGGTGGTATTCTCGGCATACTTGGCGAACTGGCAAAAGGCGACCTGCTCGACCTCTCTTGCAAACGCGTGAATGGAGCCACTCTTGGCGAAGACATCAAGAAATACAGCATCACAGGCGAAACCATCGACCCTGAAGCGAAACGCATCTATAGCAGCGCTCCCGGTGGCAAGTTCAGCAATGTGATGGGTTCGCAGGATGCTCAATGGGAAAGCCTCGATACTGACCGCGAGAACGGTTGCATTCGTGACATAGAACACGCCTACATGAAGGATGGTGGAATGGCTGTCCTCTTTGGAAATATCGCTCAGGACGGTTGCGTAGTGAAGACGGCTGGCGTCGCTCCGGAACTTTGGCACTTCGAAGGACCTGCTGTGGTCTTCGACAGTCAGGAAGACGCTTGCGAAGGCATCCTTGGCGGCAAGGTAAAGAAGGGCGATTGCGTCGTCATCACTCACGAAGGTCCTAAAGGTGGCCCTGGAATGCAGGAGATGCTCTATCCCACCTCGTACATCAAGTCGATGCACATGGGCAAGGAATGTGCCCTCATTACCGACGGACGCTTCTCTGGCGGCACAAGCGGTCTAAGTATCGGACACATCAGTCCCGAGGCTGCAAGCGGCGGCAACATCGGCAAGATAAAGGATGGCGACATTATCGTCATCGACATTCCAAGCCGCTCCATCAATGTGAAACTCAGCGACGAAGAACTTGCCGCACGTCCACAACAGCCATTACGTCGAAACAGAGTGGTTAGCAAGGCGTTACGAGCTTATGCGCAATCTGTGGCAAGCGCAGACAAGGGAGGAATCAGAATAATCGATTAATTATGGTAAACGAAAAAATAAGCGGTGCTGAGGCTCTGATGAGATGCCTCGAACACGAGGGCGTAGATGTGCTATTCGGTTATCCTGGAGGCGCTATCATGCCTACTTACGACGCACTCTACGACCACAAAAAGACCTTGCATCACATTCTTGTCCGCCACGAACAGGCTGCCGTTCATGCGGCTCAGGGCTATGCTCGAGTTAGCGGCAAGGTGGGTTGTGCCATTGTGACGAGCGGACCTGGTGCGATGAACACGATAACGGGCGTTGCCGATGCCATGATCGACTCCACCCCGATGGTCGTGATTTGCGGTCAGGTCGGAGCTGCGATGCTCGGAACTGACGCGTTCCAAGAGGTCGATGTGGTGGGCGTTACGCAACCTATCACGAAGTGGAACTTCCAGATTCGCCGTGCCGAGGATATTCCTTGGGCCGTTGCCCGTGCTTTCTTCATTGCGAAGAGCGGAAGGCCTGGTCCTGTTGTGCTCGACTTTGCGAAGAATGCGCAAACGGCCATGATAGAGTATGCCCCGCAAAAGGTTGACTTCATTCGCAGTTACAATCCCGATCCGGAGCCTGAAGAAGGCGCTATCGAGAAGGCGGCTCAGATGATCAACCAGAGCGTGAAGCCCTTCATGCTCGTCGGTCAGGGCGTAGAACTGGCTGGAGCGAACAAGGAGCTGCTTGCCCTTTGCGAAAAGGCTCAGATTCCTTTCGGCTCGACCATTCTCGGCCTTTCTGCCGTTCCTTCCGATCATCCGCTCAATATGGGCATGCTTGGCATGCACGGCAACCTGGCTCCAAACGTGATGACCAACCAGTGCGACCTGCTTATCGCAGTCGGAATGCGCTTTGACGACCGTGTGACGGGCAACCTGAAGACCTACGCCAAGCAGGCGAAAATCATACATTTCGAGATTGACCCCTCGGAATTGGGCAAGAACGTGAAGCCAACACTTTCGGTTCTGGGCAACTGCAAGAAGACTTTGCCAGCCGTGACAAAACTCGTGGACAAGGCTACTCACAAGTCTTGGATTGAAGGTTTCAAGCCTTACGAAGAGAAGGAATACACGAAGGTTATCGATGCCGCCCTCTACCCCAAGAAGGGCCCGCTCTTGATGGGCGAAGTGGTCCGCAAGGTCAGCGAGGCAGCCAAGAACAAAGCCATCCTCGTGACCGACGTCGGACAGAACCAGATGATGGGCTGCCGCTACTTCAAGTTCACAAAGCCCCGTTCGGTCGTTACTAGCGGCGGTTGCGGTACGATGGGCTTTGGCATTCCCGCGGCTATGGGCGCTTGCTATGGCGCTCCTAACAGGACGGTTTGCATGTTCTGTGGCGACGGAGGCTTCCAGATGACCATTCAGGAACTTGGTACCATCATGGAGAACCAGATTCCCGTCAAGATGATACTCCTGAACAACAACTTCCTCGGCAATGTGCGTCAGTGGCAATACATGTTCTTCAACAAACGCTACTCCTTCACGCCCATGCTCAATCCCGATTACGAGAAGATTGCAGCCGGTTACAACATTCCTTGCCGAACCGTCGTCGACCGCAAGGACCTCGATTCAGCCATCAAGGAAATGCTCAAGACAAAGGGCCCGTACCTCCTGCAATGTGCTGTAAAAGAGGAAGATAACGTGCTCCCGATGACACCTCCAGGAGCAAATGTGGACGAGATGATGCTAGAGCTGCCCCCCTCCGACTCCCCCGAGGGTGAGAGAAAGACTAAATAGAGAATGGGATACTCTTACCAGACGGCTGATCCGATGAGGTATGGACTGCTCAAAGAGTTTGCAGCAAAACAACGAGCCATTCCAACAGAAGCAGAATCATTACTCTGGAACTATCTGAGAGCAAGCCAACTAGGAGTCAGATATAGACATCAACACATAATAGGTGAATATATTGCAGACTTTGCATGTGTTTCGAACAAAATAATTATTGAGATTGATGGTCTTTATCATTCTCTGCCAGAACAAAAGATAAGTGACAAAGAACGAACGGAATGGTTGGAGAGTAAAGGATGGAAGGTAATACGATTTACTAATGAAGAAATCTTCTCTGATTTAGACAAAGTATTAGAAAGAATAAAAGATGAACAAGAATCCAGATAAATCCTCCCCTCGGGGAGGTAAGAAGGGGGCTCCAAAAGTCTCCCCTCGGGGAGATATAGAGGGGGCCGCAGCTAGCCGTAAAGGCGGCCAGTGTGGCGATTGCAATACATGCGGTAAGTGCGACGAACTGGAACAAGCAAAGGACCTGCAAGGCTTTAACGAAGCCGTTTATGCGGCGGCGGCCATTGAGCGCGACAGCTTCGAGAAGAACCTTGCCCGCCAACGTCGTGCCACCCTTGCTCAGGACGCTCGGGACGGCAGCCAGAAGGAGACCTTCAAGCGCAACGCCGTAGCCCGTCCTGCTGTGCCCGGTCACGAAGGCGCTCTGCTCAGTCACGACGGACTGACGCTCTACACGCTCATCGTCTATTCCGAGAACTTCGCAGGTATCCTCAACCAGATAACCGCCGTCTTTACCCGCCGACAAGTCAACATCGAGAGCCTGAATGTGTGTGCCTCTTCCACTCCTGGCGTCCACAAGTACACCATCACCTGCTACTGCAAGCAGGAAATGGCCGAAATGCTGACCAAACAGATCGAGAAGAAGGTGGACGTCCTGCAGGCCAACTGCTTCATCGACGACGAGATATTCATC
>JAGCFN010000043.1 GCA_017650085.1 Bacteroidaceae bacterium
GCAGAAGCTGCCTATTTGGTTCCGGTTGGTGGCAGTAATCTTGCCGGCAAGCTTCAGGTTGTGTACCTTACCCACGATTGTTCCGAAGAAGCCGAAACGTGTGCTGTAAGACTCCAGGTCAACAGTAACCGTGTGGTTCTGTCCGTCGAATTCACCGCGGAAGGGCAATTTCTCGGTAACACCGATGGCTGACATACTGCCGTTCTTGTAGGCTGTGTAGTCGATGTCGTTGGTCAGCTTAACCTTAAAGTTTTCGTTGTTGACATTGTTGCGAAGCATGAAGGCGAGTGTGTTCAGTTCTTCAGCTGTGCCAATGCTGTAAACGCCGTCAACAGCTTCGAGCAGAGTGGGAGTTACTGTCTTCCATGAGAGTGTACCTGCATTCTGGTCGAGAGTAATGGTGTAGTACTGCCAATCGGTGTTTGCAGGGTTCCACTTCCAGTCGTTTCCAGTGGTGGTGTAAGTGTCAGAGCCACTCTCGCCGATTGCGAAGTTCTCGCTTGATGGATGATAGCCATCCCAGCCTCCAAAGGAGTTCACAATCTTGAAACCTTCGCCACCATGTTTCAGCAGGCCTGTCCATTCATAGACACCCTCGCTGGTTTCTGTCATTCTGCAGGTCTGACGCATGTTGCCGTCGCCTTCCCAACCGATGGGAGTGCCGTCACCTACAAGATAGAGCTCGTCTGCATTGATGCTGAGAGCAGCGATCAAAGCGAATACCAAAGTAAATAACTTTTTCATTGTTGTGTTGATTAAATGAAATAAAACAGTTAAATGTATTTTTAGTACATAATTCTGTCACAAAAATACAATTTATTTATGACATTCCTTTCATTTGTCAAGAAAAAGATGCTTTTATTGCAGTAAATTACAAAAATAAGGGCGTTTGTGAACGCCCTTACCTTTGTTTGTTAATGACTACAGTGACGTTTGCCAACGACACGTTTGATGTTTGCGATTGTCACGTTTGACGTTTGCCAACTTCACTGCCGATGTTTTTCACTCCATCACGTCTTTTGTGCCCCCAGTCGTTTGGAAGAAGGTGACTTGAGTTGTTGTCTTCTTGTCGAAGAGCGTGTTGGAGAGGATTTCCACGATGCCGAACTGAGCCATCGGAGTTTCCAGGTTGGCGAATTCCTGGCCGTTATAAGTGATGTTGACTTTGGTTCTGGCAGGAATGTTGTAGTAAACGCCATGATCCATCTTGGCGCGTTTCTTGGCTGCTTCCTCAGATGGAACAATCGTTGGAATTGTCTCTAACACCTTGACAGAAACGGTAACAGGTTCGCCAGCAAGATTGTCGGCATCCAATACGCCCAGCTTCTGCGAGAAGCGGAACAGGACATCGCGATTGGTTTCCTGTTGCGGGTCGTAGAAGAAAGAGAAGACTTCTGTATCGGTTTGCGATGTGCCGCTGAAGAGCGACTCCAATACCGAAGCCTGCTTGTCAAGCTGATCGAGCATGAGTTTCAGCTGGGCTCCATCCTTTGGAGTGTTCTCCGCTTCGCCACGAATCAGAGCATTCTTGCTGTCTCGAATGTCGTAGATTTCCTGAGCACAGAGTTCTGCCATCTTAGCTGTGCTGCCAGCTGCAATGATTTCCTGTGTCATATAAGAGCGTGGATTCACTGGAGCTGGAGCTTTCTCTGGCTTTGGAAGGTCGGGCAGGAACGTCTCGTTGGCATCGCAATTGATGCTTAGCAAGAGCCCGTCGCGACTGAGACCGACAAGTGGAGCCACAGTCTTGCTCTTGAGCTTGATGCTGAAAGCCTTGTTCTTGTCAGGCTTTCCATAAGGTTCAAGTGTGATGCTCTTCAAGTTCCATTGTACGCTTTCCTCTGTCGGAACGTTTTGCAGACGCAAATAACGGTCGGCATACTTGTAGAAATCACCAGGCTTGGTGGTTGTCTTTTCTGCAATGACGGTAATGCGGAAAGCTGTTCGCGGCAAATAATAGGCAATGCCTTCGAGGGTGCTGCCAGGAACGAAAGGTTCAACTTCTGTCTGTGCAGACAAACTGATAGCTGCAAGACTGAGTATCAAGGTTAAAAGACTCTGTTTCATCTCTTTATTTATGTCTGTTAGCACGTTGGCGACGAATGTCTGCTTTCTTCTTTGCAGCGCCACTTCCGTGTGCTCCTGTTATGTATTGTTTCTTCTTGGCCTTGGTTTTGACCTTAGCCTCTTCTTTCTTTGGGCCACCTTTCGAGCCGCCTTTGAAAGTAATGCCGTCCAGGATTACTTTGTCGATATCATCGCCTCCGAATTTTGCCATTTCGCTTTTCAATCAATGATGGAACAGCCTTACACCAGTAAAGGCCATTGCGATTCCGTACTTGTCGCAAGTCATGATAACGTGATCGTCGCGAACACTGCCACCAGCTTGAGCGATGTATTCAACGCCACTCTTATGAGCACGCTCAACGTTGTCGCCGAAGGGGAAGAACGCGTCACTGCCAAGACTGACCTTTGTGTTCTTCGCAATCCATGCTTTCTTCTCTTCTCGGCTGAGCGGCTCAGGCTTTTCGGTAAAGAATTTCTGCCATTCTCCCTCTGCAAGAACGTCCATGTAGTCGTCGCTGATATAGACGTCGATTGTGTTGTCGCGGTCAGCACGACGGATTCCTGGAATGAAAGGCAGAGCCATTACCTTGGGATTCTGACGCAACCACCAAATGTCAGCCTTGCTTCCTGCAAGACGTGTGCAATGGATTCGGCTCTGCTGACCTGCACCAATACCAATAGCTTGGCCGTCCTTTACATAGCAAACGCTGTTGCTCTGCGTGTATTTTAGTGTGATGAGTGCGATGATGAGGTCGCGACGAGCATCTTCAGGGAAGTTCTTATTGGCTGTGGGAATGTTCTCGAAGAGTGCAGGGTCGTCCAGCTTCACCTCGTTTCTTCCTTGTTCGAAAGTGACGCCAAACACTTGCTTGCGTTCGATGGGAGCAGGAACATAGTTCGGATCAATCTTGATGATGTTGTATGTCCCCTTTCGTTTTTCACGCAATATCTGCAGAGCTTCCTCGGTAAAGTCAGGGGCGATAACGCCATCGCTCACCTCTCTCTTGATGATGAGAGCAGTTGCTTCGTCGCATGTGTCGCTCAAAGCGATGAAATCGCCATAGCTGCTCATTCGGTCGGCTCCTCTTGCACGAGCATAAGCACAGGCAATAGGACTGAGAGGCATCTTGATGTCGTCCACGAAATAGATGCGAGCCAAAGTGTCGCTTAGTGGCAGACCGACTGCTGCTCCTGCAGGAGAAACATGCTTGAAACTGGCTGCAGCGGGAAGACCTGTTGCTGCCTTGAGTTCCTTGACAAGTTGCCAACTGTTCAAAGCATCGAGGAAGTTGATGTAACCTGGACGACCGCCTAAAACTTCGATAGGCAGTTCGCCATCTTCCATAAAGATGCGTGAAGGTTTTTGGTTGGGGTTGCAGCCGTATTTGAGCTGCAGTTCTTTCTGTGCCATATTGCGTGGTTTGTCTGTTTATATTATTTAGATATGTTCATGCGCACGATTTTTTGCTCCTGATTGATGAGGGCGTTGACGTGATAGATGTTTGATGATGGCTGGTATGTGTCGCTACGACTGATAGTCTCTTGCAGGTTGACCTCTACGGCGAAACCCGTATTGCCATTAGGTAGCGTTTCCTTGCGAACATCCATCTTCTGCCCGATAGCGTAGTGAAGCCCTATAACGTCTTTTGCCATCTTCTCTTTGGCATATTCGATGATGGCTTCCGCGTCGGCATTCTGCTTGCCGCAGAAGTTTACCATCGTGTCGGGAATGGCTGCTTTGGCTGCTTCGATGTCCTGATTTGCGATGGCTTTTGAGAAGAAGCTTTCAAGTGTGCCACGTATCATAGCCTTCTCTTCCGAAGTCACTTTCGAGAGAAGCAAGGCGTTCTTCTTTTCTGCTGCGTCACCGACATAACGACCTGATGGATGTCGGTTCAGATAGTCTGTGATGGCTTCTTCATTCCCGATGGCTAGAGCATCTTGCCAATCGATGGAGTCAATCATGTCTTCACAAGCACGTCCGCGAAGAGAACCTGGATGCTTCTGCATGAAACTTGAAATGCTTGAACGGTTGATGTTCTTGAGGAGTTGCTTCCAATCGTCTGCTTCTGCCTGAAGGACTTGCATCCGCTCTTGAATCTCTTTGAAGTGCTTGCTATCCGGATAGTCGATGAGGAACTGCTGATAGAACTCCGGGTTGGTAACGCCTTCAAGCCGTTCGTAATCGACTTGTTCTTTTTGCTGCATTCGGTGTTGGTCGAAGAAGTAATAGCCGACGCAAAGCAGGATGAGTGCAATTACGGTTGCTATGATGGCAGGACCTTTTGACTTGTGTGGTTTTTTCTTCTTTTCGACAACTTTTTCCTGTACTTCTTCCTTCACTTCTTCTTGAGGTTGCTGAACGGCTTCCAGTTCTGTTCCGCATTCGGGACATTTGTCTTGTGTTGTGAGACAATAACTGCCGCACTTAGAACACTGACGAAGGTTGCCGGAGATTTTTGTGCCGCAATGAGGACAAGTTCCAGCCATTGTGGAGACCTGACCACGACATTCAGGACATTTGATGATGCTCATTGTATTAATTAGGCACAAAGGGACACAGGCTTTTTACGGCCGTGCCCCTTTGCTTCGTTACTTATGAAAGTCAAAACTTACTCTTCTGTCTTCTCCTCTTCAGCGGGAGCCTCGGCCTCTTCTGCAGGAACTTCTTCAGCGGGAGTTTCCTCTGCTACGGGAGCCTCCTCAACTTCTGGAGTCTCTTCTTTTCTGGCCTTTCTGGGCTTCTTCTCTACGGGAGCTTCCTCGGCAGGAGTCTCAGGCTTGTCCATCTCGACTGTTACAGTGAAGGGAACCTGAGCTGCAACTTCCTTGTGAAGCTTAACAACTGCAACATACTCGCCGGCAGCCTTAACGTCCTTGATGGCGATAATCTTGCGGTCGATGTCGTAGCCGAGCTTCTGGAGCTCTTCTGCAATCTGCAGGCTACCTACGCTACCATAGATAACACCAGTGCTGCTAGCCTTAGCATTGAAGGTCAGACTTACTGCATTCAGCTTCTCTGCGAGAGCTTCAGCCTCTGCCTTAATCTTAGCGAGCTTCACAGCTTTCTGCTTGAGTTCCTCGGCGAGGACCTTTTTAGCGCTTTCGCTAGCGATGACGCCCTTACCAGTAGGAATCAGATAGTTACGACCATAGCCGGCCTTAACGTTCACGATATCGTTCTTGTAACCGAGTCCGATTACGTCTTCTTTCAGTATAATTTCCATAATCTTCCTCCTTACTTTACTTCATCAAATCGGTTACGAAAGGCAGCAGGGCGAGGTGACGGGCACGCTTAACGGCCTGAGCGACACGACGCTGATACTTGAGGGAAGTGCCTGTGATACGGCGGGGGAGAATCTTACCCTGCTCGTTGAGGAACTTCTTCAGGAATTCGGGATCCTTGTAGTCAATGTACTTGATACCGCTCTTCTTGAAACGGCAGTACTTCTTCTTCTTGACGTCAATAGCGGGAGCTGTCAAGTAGCGGATTTCTGATTGCTGTGCCATATTTATGCCTCCTGCTCTTTAGTTTGTTTGTTACCTCTTCTCTTGGCTGCGTACTCGGCTGCGTACTTCTCCATCTTAACTGTGAGATAGCGGAGCACCTTTTCGTCGCGACGGTACTGGGTCTCGAGAGTCTTAATAGTCTCGGGAGCTGCATTGAACTCAATGAGCTCGTAGAATCCTGTTGTCTTCTTGTCGATGGGATAGGCGAGTTTCTTCAGGCCCCAGTTCTCTTCGCTGATGATTTCTGCACCAGCCTGTGTGAGAATGCCTTTGAACTTTTCTACCGTTTCCTTCATCTGTTCATCAGACAAAACGGGAGTCAAAATGAAAACGGTTTCGTATTGGTTCATAATACGTTAAATAAGTTAATTAATAATGTTTTGTGCTAAAAAGCGCGGCAAAGGTACGGCTTTTTTCTGGAATGACCAAACTTTTGCCAAATTATTTTCATTTCTCTATTGAATTAGAGCATCATGGGTGATTCCCAAACGTAGCGTGCCTGGTTGGCAAACGTCACACTAGTAAATTGCAAACTTCACACTAGTAAATCGCTAACGTCACACGTGATGTTCGCGAACTACCTTAGCCTGGTTTTATTTCACGAGCAGTTTCTTCGTGCTGACCTTAACGTCAGGACCGATAGAACGGACTATGTTGATGCCCTTTTGGGGACGGTCAATCTTCATGCCATCGATGGTGAAGTATTCCGTTCGTCCCGTTCCGCCATCTGCCATAGTGGGTGCCGAGATGGCATCGAGGAAGCTTTCTTCGTCGAAGTTCTCGTCGATGCCGTAAAGCCATTCGCTATAGGACGTCAGGGTATTTGTGGCGTGAATGGTGGGTCGAGTCATTCTGTAGGTCCGTTTGCCGCCATCCGGATAGCGCCCTACGCTTTCGTCTCCATTCATCGGGCTGTAAGTGAGGCAGTCGCTCCAAGTCAGGTCGGCAGAAGTGAGCGTGACGCTTTGGTTCTCTTCGTTGGCGAGCTTGAATCCTGTATGCAGTTGGCGAAGCGGATCAACCTGGTCTGCCCATACGATATAATAGCCGTGAGCGGGAATGATGGTTGAAGTGCCCATCAAAGTAGGCGTGATCTGGTACTTTTCTGGATTGGCCGGATCGTCTGTCAGGAACATGCCTTCCAGGTCGATATCATGGTCGGTTGTGTTGTAGAGCTCAATCCAGTCGTTGCGTTTGCCGTATTCGTTCGAGGCAACAGTATTGCTGGCACTCACCTCGTTGATCACGACGGGAGTCGAGCCGGCTTCCACCAGGCAGTCCTTATGCAAGGGCTTGAAGATGGCATGAATCTCCGTGTCGGCATCTGTGTCGAGCTGAAGGATGTGCTCACGGCTGACAATTGCAGTCCCGGAAGTGATGCTGTAACTTATCTCGGCATCCCAATAGATGTCGGTCGAGCCAGGAACATTGTTGTGCACCTCAACCGCGATGATGTTCTCGCCTTTGCGAAGGAGGTTGACGGGCAGGTCAAGTGTGCCAGAATCTGGATTGTCGGGAGCATAAGTGGTGGCATAGGTGTCGAAGAAAATCTCGCCTTCGGGCAGGAGATAGCGAGTCGCTTCAGTTCCGTTGATGTAAACCACGAATCCGTCATCGGCCGTGAAATTGAGCGTCAGGGAGGCGATGTTTTCCGGCTCGACATCGATTGTGAGGTTCTTGCGGAAATAATAAGTCGGGTACTTGTTTCCGCTGTCACTTCCATAACTGATGGTTGTGACGATGGAACTCTTGCCGTAACCGAGCGGGGTGGGGCCTTGAGCCCAGCTCGAGACAGAACCTGTCTTCCAGTCTGTGCCGTCGAGCGAGCCTTGATCCCAGTATTTCCAACTGTCTCCTTTGTGGATGTCCGTAATGGTTGAACTGCCAGTCTTGCTCCAACCTACAAAGTTGTAGCCTGCAGGAGCGGATGCTTCGAGTGTGACAGGAGCGAAAAGCGTGCCGTCGAAAGCGGCTGTGGGAACGGGCTGGCCGTTAATGAGGAAGGCTGCTCCTGGCACGTTTGCATTGAACTTCACAGCCATTCCGGTACCAAGTCCGTAGGCAGATTTCAAAGCATTCATGCGAGAGTTTCTCGAGGTCTTGCCTGACATGGCCGATTTCTGCTCGTTGTAGGAGGTGTAGGGCTCTTTCCCTTCCCATTCGAGGGCAGGTGCCACGAGTCGGCAAATACTGTCGCAAATGCTGAGACAACGGTCTTTCGTGAAGACGCTGCCATTCAGGATGCAGTATGCATCGATAAAGCGGCGACGGAAATCGGCACTGTTTCGCTTCATGTTCCTGTAAATTGTGAGCAATTCATTGTTGCCATTGCTTTCCAGGAGCTGTACGCCGTTCGAGTTGCTCCAACCCCAGTCCTGGTCGTGAAGCGTCATTCGGAACTTTCCGTCGGGAAGTGTGCGATATCCTTTGATGTTGTTATTGTTGCAAATCCAGTCGCTGCAACCAATATAGCTGATGGCTGCGAAGAAGTTCGGAATCTCGTCGATGTCAATGAGTTGCTTGAGCTCTTCATAGACGCTTGGCGACGAACAGTTCTGAGCGAGGGTTTTCCAACGGTTGAAAGAGTCTTTCGTGCCAGCCATTTGGAAGTAGCCGTTCGAGTATTCGAAAGCATCCATGTTGTCGTCGTCATAGCCGTAGTTGGCATAGCCGTGATAGCGATTGTTGGGTTCTCGCAGGTTGAGCTGGGCGAGATAGCGTCCATTGAAAAAGACATGAACGGGCTGGTAGTCTTGGCAATCGCAATAGAAACCGCTCGACATGAGTACTTGCTGAGTCAAGGCATCGCGAACACGGCCATGAGATTGCGAGTTGTTATCGTTTCCGCCATTGCGAATCATGATTTGGCGGTACTTGTTGTGTGGTCTGTAACGGAAGAAGGGATAGTAGTCGATGGTTTTCTTGCCTTCGTATCTGTTGGTTCCCTTTATCTTGAACGACGAGGGGGCATAGTGGCGGCTCCAACCTCCGGCAATGACGAACTCTGCCTCTTGGTTGACGGCCATCTCGTTGTCGGGCGTGATGAACTCGAAGTTGACGGGCCGTTCCCAGTCCATATTGATGTTGGAAGCACCGTGGTTTCGTCCGCTCACACCATTCACGCCGTCCGTATAGACGCCAATCTTGCCGTCGTAGAGGTTGTCGGGATTGGTGGCGATGGAGATGACGGGCAGGTAGTAGTCGTGGTTGCGATAGATGTAACTGCGGGTAATGACGGGGCTAGGAAGCATGTCGTCCTGGAAGAGACCGAAGCGATAGACGGTGGTCGCACTGACATTGAAAATGCCGTCCTCGCTTGTCATGCCGTTCGTCAGGGAGGGTGTCGTCCCGTTTATCGTGTAGCGCAAAGTGGCTCCTTCGGGAATGTTGACCTGTATGGTAAACGGGTCTGTGAAGAGTCGGGAGTCGGTGTCGACGATTGGTGCATCGAGGCGGAACTCGGCGAAATGGCTTTTGTTGTTCGATGCTGCCAGGCTGGGCTCTCCCGTCCAGTTCCATTCCTCGTTGCCGTCCGTGACGCGTGCCCAAGAGCAACGGGTAAGACATTCGGGATAGTCGGCTGAGGTGAGGAGTTTGGAGTTTTCGTCGAAGAGGTAGATGTGTCCGCCGTTATTGTCGAGTTTGAAACGGACCTGCTTGTAGGCTGTGTCGCCAAAAGTTCCGTCGGCCGAGTTGTGGTCGAAGTAGATGACCTTGTAGCCGAGTGGCTTTATGACACCTGTTCCGGCTGGCAGTTTGAACTTTTTCGGCTCGGCTTCGTCGTCGGTGATGTAAAGTCCGTCGAGTTGGATGCTTTGGTAGGTCGGGTTGTATATCTCGGCCCAAGCGCCATAGTTCCAGGAATAGTCGATGAATTGGTCGATGTTGCCAATCATGATTTCGTTGAAGACGAGTTTCGAGGGGTCTGCATCGGGGTCGTAGCCTTCGTAAAAGCCCGCTTCTTCGGTGAGGGCGCAGTCATAGAGCTTCCCGCCCCAGTTCTGCTGGACGTAGGCTGCGATGACATTGTTCCCTTCTTGCAGCAGGGTGGACATGACCTCCAGTTTCACGGCGTTGGTGCCTGTGGTCCAGTCGTTTGCTTCATCGAGTTGGATGCCGTTCACCCAGATGCGATAGTTGTCGTCGTGGAGAACGTGAAGCATGTAGCGCGAGGTTTTGTGGACTTCGTCGAGCGTGAAGGTCCGGCGGAACCAGAAGTTCGAATTGTCGCCTCCGGGCCAGACGGTCTGGATGAAACTGACATCGGGGCTGCCGATGGGCATCAGGGCTTCCGACCATTGCGAGTCGTTGTAGCCGGGCTCGGTCCATGTCAGAGTCTCTGTCCGTCCGTTTATCTGCATGTCTTTGATGCGGTTGCCCTGTTCGTCGGCATAGTAGCACCAGTTGTAGAACGAGGTGCCTTTCCAGATGTCTTTCCGGTCGGTCTGGTCGTAGATGCTGATATTGGTCAGGGTGATTGTGGTGTTGTCTTCTGTGGTGGGGAATTCCAGGGCAATCTTGGCGTCTTGGATGTCCAAGCCGGTGAGGTTGCTGCGATTGAACGCGATTCTCCTGCCAGCCTGCAGGTCGACTGTGCCCGAGACGAGGCAGATGTCGTCGTCCTCGTTTTCGCACAGGGCAATATTGACACCACTCAGGTCCTTGTCCGACAGGATTTGCAGATAGATGCGATAGCTGTGGTCGGCAAGCAGGGTGATGGGTGTCTTGAATTGCACGCGGCCATAGCTTGCTTCCTTGCAGGCTGTGGGCATGATGATGGTATAGGTGTCGCCGTCCTGAACTTCGTAGAGCTGTTCCCAAGCGTGAAGCGGGTTGTTGCTGGGCGAAGCGTAGTCGAAGTTGTAGCCGCCTTCGCTGTTGAAGAGCAGTTTGCCCACCCAGGGCTCCTCGTAGCCGAAAGGCACGATGAACTCTTGTGCCGTGGCGGCCAGCGAGAGTGCGAATATGGAACAGAGTAGTGTCTTCTTCATTTTCCTATTTGGTGATTATCTTTTTCCCGTTCACGATGTTGACGCCTTTCTGCATTTTGCTGAGGCGTTGGCCTGCCAGGTTGTAGATGGCCTCCTGCTCCTCGTCTTCTTCGATGGAGGAGATTCCGGTGGGATTGGGCTCTACGACGATGGAGCAAATCTTGTCGCTGTAGTTGTCGGAGAACATTTTGGCCGATGCCTTTTTCCTGAGGTTTGTGCCGGTGCAGTCGGTCCGGGTGTAGAGTTTGACTTGATAGAAGTCGTCGACAATCTCCAGCGAGGCCATGTCGTTGGCTCTCAAACCATATACGGCCAGGTCGCCCACGGTAAACTTGCCTTCGGGCAGCGACACGCAATAGCCGCCATAGTTCTTCTCGCTGTAGCAACGGATGGCCACCTCCTCCTCGGGAACCGTGATGGCTCCGAAGATGCGGTTCAGGCCCGATGCCCAGCCGTTCATGTCCCACGTCTCGTCGTAGCCGTCATTGAAGAGCCAGACAAATCCGCCCGTAGCCACGCCCTGGTCCTTCCAAGCCTGGAACTGCGCGAGGTTGCGTTCCACGCTCCAGTCGTTCGAGTAGTCGAGCAAGCCCGGATGACGTTCGCTCACGCCTGTGAAATTCCAAGTTCCCACCTGATTCAGGTTGCCTGCACCGCCGTCATAGCATTGGATCATGGCACGGTCCACAGCATTGGGGCGCTGGGCGCGTATCTTGTCGTTGAGCGATGTCCAGTAACTCTTGTAGGTGTAGGGCGCGAAGGTGGTCTTGTAGCCCAAGTCGTACATCATGATGTGGAACTTGGCGGCCGATTCGGCATCGTAGTCCTGCTCTGTGTCGTTGTTCACGGCATCAATTTCGGGCACGGCTTCCTTGAGGGCCTTGAAGTTCTTGTAGAGGATGGAATTTCTCCCCGTTCCCTGCGAGTTGACGAGGTTCCGGATGTTTCCGTACGAATTGTTGCCCCAACCGCCGATGCAGATTTCAATGCGAGTGATGCTGGTCGGCTCGGTTTTGAGGTTTCTGATGTCCTCCTGATAGTACGGCTGTGTCTGTGCGAAGACATATTCCCCGTTTTTGCAAATCGTTTCGCCGTCGGTCTTGAGCGTTCCGTCGGGATCCACATGCACGTTGAATAGGATAAGGTACGTGAAACCTGAATTGCGGAGTTTCGTGATGGTTCCGGGTCGTCCGCGACGGATATGGCCGCCAGCATAAATGCCGGACACCTCTCTGTATTGATTTTGTGCAAACGAATCGGCAAAAACCACGACTAGAGCAAAAGCCAGGAGTACAATCTTTTTCATATTTAATAAAATTTTGCGTGCAAATATAGTATTATTTTCGCATGTGGCAAAGGAAAACTGATAAAATTTTCATGAACGTAGCACAACTTTTGTTGCAATTTCCTTGGCAGGCACTCTGGGAGGAAGTCCAAATTTTGCGATGAAATGGGCGATTTTTGCAGTTTTGAGGATTAGTGTGCGACCAAAGTCAACAAAAGCAACAAAAGCAACAAGCGAAAACGAGACAGATGCCGTTTCTTATATATAATATATTACAAATTACATTATTAGTTAATATAATAAATAATATATAGCCGGACCTTTTCTCTCAAAAACAGGTGTTGCATTTGTTGCTTTTGTTGCTTTTTTGGGGGGAGGGGCGCAGTTCACCAAAGGTGGCCCGTTAAGATACCAAACTTCACGTGTCAAGTTGTCAAACTTCACGTGTTAAGTTGCCCGACTTCACACGTCATCTTTGCATTTTACCTTGCCTAAGTGAAAATTTTATTTTGCAGAGCAAAATAATTGCCAAAATATTTGGAAATTCGAAAATAATGTTGTATCTTTGCACCAGAATATTAAACAACTGAATTATGAAACAAAAACGAATCTTCGGCTATTGCCTTCTGGCAGCCATCCTGTGCCTGTTCTCCTGTAAGGACCGCAACTATGAACGTGTGGGCGGTGACCCTATGCAGACGCGCATCTATACCCTCGATAACGGCCTGAAAGTGTACCTCTCTGTCAACAAGGAAGAGCCACGCATTCAGACCTACATTGCCGTACGCACGGGCTCGAAGAACGACCCTGCCGAGACAACCGGCCTGGCGCACTACCTGGAGCACCTCATGTTCAAGGGAACCAAGCAGTTCGGCACCACCGACCCCGAGGCCGAGGCTCCTCTGCTGGACGAGATTGAACAGCGCTACGAGGAGTACCGCACCCTTACCGACGAGGCCGCGAGGAAGCAGAAGTACCACGAGATAGACAGCGTTTCGCAATTGGCAGCCAAGTACTTCATTCCCAACGAGTACGACAAGTTGATGGCCGCCATCGGTAGCCAGGGCTCGAACGCTTTCACCTCGAACGACGTGACTTGCTACGTGGAGGACATCCCCTCGAACGAGATAGAGAACTGGGCAAAGGTGCAGTCCGACCGCTTCCAGAACATGGTCATCCGAGGCTTCCACACCGAACTGGAGGCTGTTTACGAGGAATACAACATCGGCCTCTCGAACGACGGCAACAAGCAGTACGAGGCCATGCTGGCAAAACTCTTCCCCTCGCATCCCTACGGCACTCAGACTACAATCGGCACGCAGCAACACCTGAAGAACCCCTCCATCACGAACATCAAGAACTACTTCGCAAAGTGGTATGTGCCCAACAATGTGGCCATCTGCATGGCGGGTGATTTCGACCCCGACAAGGCGCTGGCCATCCTGAAGAAATACTTCGGCGAATGGAAACCCGGCGAGGATGTCAGTCAGCCCACCTTCCCCGAACTGGAGCCGCTGACACAGCCCGTCGACACAACTGTCATGGGACTCGAAGCCGAGAACATCTGGCTTGGCTGGCGTACGGACAAAGCCTCTTCGTTGCAGAACGACACCTTGAAACTGGTCAGCGCTGTGCTCTATAACGGCAAGGCAGGTCTGTTCGACCTCGACCTGAACCACGAAATGAAGGTGATGGATGCCGGCGCTTTTGCCGAACCGATGCTCGACCACGGCCTCTTCCTGCTGGCCGGTCAGCCCAAGGAAGGGCAGACGCTCGACGAAGTGAAGGAGTTGCTTTTGGGCGAGCTGAACAAGTTGAAATGCGGCGATTTCGAAGAGGATCTGCTGCTCTCTGCATTGAACAACAAGAAACTGGATGAACTGCGGGACCTCGACCATAACTCGGCCCGTGTCAGCAAGATGCTCGACGCTTTCATCAATGGCATCGAATGGCAGCAAGAGGTCGGACAGATGGACCGCCTTACGAAGATCACCAAGCAGGAACTCGTCAACTTTGCCAACCGCTTCTTCACAGAGGGTTATGTGACCGTCTACAAGCGTCAGGGCGAGGACACCACGCAGAAGAAAATTGACAAGCCCGCCATCACCCCCATTCCAACGAACCGCGACCTCGTCAGCCAGTTCGTGAAGGACATCCAGGAGGCAAAAGTCGACCCCATCGAGCCCCAGTTCCTCGACTACAAGAAGGACCTCTCGTTCTTCAAGACAAAGAAAGGCTTGCCCGTCATCTACAAGCAGAACACCGAAAACGGACTCTTCGAACTGCAGTTCCGCTACGAGTTCGGACACGAGGACGACAACCGCTACGATGTGGCCGCCAACTACATCGACTACCTCGGCACGGACAAACTCTCTGCCGCACAGATAAAGCAGCAGTTCTACAAGATGGCCTGCAACTATGCCATCAGTGTGAACTCAGACGTCATTACCATCGGTCTCAGCGGCCTGGCCGAATACATGCCCGACGCCCTCGCTCTGCTCGAAGACCTGCTGCATAATGCCAAGGTTGACCAGAGCGCTTACGAGCAGATGGTAGGGCTTATCCTGAAGAACCGCCAAGACCAGAAGTCGGAGCAGCGCAACTGTTTCTCCATGTTGGGTCAGTATGCTCTCTATGGCCCGCACAATTCCCTGCGCGACAACATGACCGAGCAGCAGCTCCGCGAGACCAATCCTCAGGAACTGCTCGACCTCCTGAAGAACATTTCCGGGTACGAGCACCAGGTTCTCTACTACGGTCCTATCGCGGAGGATAAACTGGACGGCTGCGTGTCCGAACTGCATCCCACCGAAAAGGACCTGAAGCCTGTGCCCGAGGGCAAGCCCTATGAGTTGCAGACGATCACGGAGCCCGAAGTCATCATCGCACCCTACGACGCCAAGAACATCTATATGCGCATGTTCGCCAATGAAGGCCGGCAGACCAATCTCGACGAGCACGCCACCATCGAGCTCTTCAACGAATACTTTGGCGGTGGCATGAACGGCGTCGTCTTCCAGGAGATGCGCGAGGCTCGCGGACTGGCCTATAACGCCATGGCATACTATCTCACCCCTGCCAAGAAAGGACAGCCCGAGTTCTTCCTCACCCACATCATCACGCAGAACGACAAGATGATGGACTGCGTCAACCAGTTCCGCGAAATCCTCGACAAGATGCCTGCCAGCGAAGCCGCCTTCCAGATTGCCAAAGATGCCCTGACAAAGCGGCTTGCCAGCCAGCGCACCACAAAGTT
This sequence comes from Bacteroidaceae bacterium, assembly GCA_017650085.1. Classification (GTDB taxonomy): domain Bacteria; phylum Bacteroidota; class Bacteroidia; order Bacteroidales; family Bacteroidaceae; genus Physcousia. The sequence continues at coordinate 15,110 of JAGCFN010000043.1, forward strand.
CAGCGTCATTCTCGCTTATCTCAGTGCCAAGCGCCAAGGCTTCGATTACGATATTTACAAGAAGATTTACGAAGACTTGCAGGGCTTGACCTTGCAGGACATCGTGGACTTCGAGCAGGCAAACATCGCAGGCAAGACAGGCCGCTATTTCATCCTCGGCAACGAGAAGGAACTCGACATGGCAAGCCTCGGCCAGATCGCACCAATCCGCCGTGTCTCATTAGAGGAAATCTTCGGCTACTAAAGACACCAATATAAACTTTGTCTTCTTGCTCGAATCAGCACGAAATTAGCTGTTGAAACCAAATAATGCCTACCCGTTAAGATAGGTGTCGAAATAAAGCCCCGAAAAGAGCGACAGAGAACCAGTTTCTCAACTTTGTCGCTCGTTCGGGACTTTTTCTGTTTTTGTCATCTATGTAATGACAAATTACTGAACAAATTCTAGTTCTTTATTAACCTGTGCTTTGCTGAGCTCGCCACGAAGAAATTTCCAGGAATACCAGTATTTCTTTAGTCGTTTCATTTCATGTTCGCCAAATTCATTAAGCCGAGTTATATCCATATTGTTTTCAAGGTCGGCTATTTTGACAGTTTTCGCTAGCTCGTTTTCAGACACTCGTTTTATAAAGTCGAAGTAGTGTTCTTCGTCTTTTCTCCGAGTAATTGCTTTTATTGCATTTAAAATTTTATCGTTGCATCCTATGTCAATAAGTTCTTGTTCTGTACAATCTGTATCTTCAAGAATATCATGGAGTAAGCCGACAGTATATGCTTCATTTGCTTCAAAACTAGAATTAGGATACTTATTCGCAAGTTCTTTAGCTCGTTCTGCAACTGTATACAAATGTTGCTGATATTGATTTCCTCCCTTATCAACTGAGTTACAGAAATATTTGTTAACTAATTCTTTTACTGCTTGCATTTCCATTGCCAAATCTATTTTAGTTCTCAGTACACCTACGGACTTTTACCTCGATGGGGCAGGGCGGGAACCAATCTTCTTGAAGTTCTTGTCCCAGAACAGAATCCAACTGCCTTTGCGACTGGTAATCGTTTCAGCCGAAACGGAAAGGACATCGCCGACATTGCCAATGCTCTGCGACGCTGTGACTCTTCCCTTCACATCAAAGATGCGGTAGAACCCCGAGTTCTTTCCAACAAAGAAAGTGCTTCCCCAACCAACCAATTCGCCCACACTGCTGCGAGCGAAACCTTTGATCAGCTTGCCTTTCGCATCGTAAAGGCGATGCCAGTTCCCATCCGATTCGATGTAAGAAATCTGTTGAGCCGAAGCAATTCCTGCAAACAATAGCGCCAAAAGCGCCAGTATGATTCGTCCTTTTTTCATAATAAATGGTGTTTCTCGCTTGCAAAGTTACGAAAAAGTTCATTCAGAATGCGCATCTTTCACAAATAATTTGTATTTTTGTGTTGTCGTAAACCTTATATCTATGCCCAAACTTTTCTTTTGCTTGCTTTCGGCTCTGCTTGTTGCGGAATCGGCTACGGCTCGACTGAAATCCGTGTTTCTGACTTGCGAAGACCTGACAAATCCGATGTCAGTCGGTACGGACCAGCCAAGGCTTTCGTGGGTGAATCTGGCCGAAGGAAACGACCGTAACCAATGCCAGACGGCCTATCAGATACAGGTTGCTTCCACAAAAGACAGACTTCTTCGTGGCGATGCAAACCTGTGGGATTCGGGGCGCAGGAAAAGCGATGAGTCGCGCTCTGTTTCCTACGAAGGCAAATCGCTCCTCAGCAATTCCGATTGTTATTGGCGAGTCAGGGTGTGGGACAAGCACCGCAAACGCTCAGAATGGAGCGAGCCAGCCCGCTTCCATACAGCTCTCCAACCTTCGGATTGGGTGGCAAAATGGATTGGCTTCGACGAAGATGCACCTTTGTTCCGAAAGGACATTGAGATAGACAAGCCCGTCCAGAACGCTCACATTTTCATTTGCGGACTTGGTTACTTCGAACTGTATGTCGATGGGAAGAAAGTGAGCGACGATGTGCTTGTGCCCGGACAGACCGACTATTCTCATCGCAAAGATATCGAGATAACCCGAGTTGCCATCGACAACGAGTTTACGGGTTACCGCCAACTCTATCTTGGCTACGACCTCACGCCTTTCCTTTCTCTTGGACGCCATGCTCTGGATGTGTGGCTTGGGAACGGGTTCTTCAATTCCGGGAACGGCTTTGCCATGCCATACGGCAAACCGCGACTCATTGCCCAGTTGATGTTGACCTTTGCCGACGGCTCTTCGCAAATCATCCCTACCGACACATCATGGTTTGCTAGGCGAAGCGGCATCACGCAAAACAGCATTTTTGGTGGCGAGGTCTTCGATGCAAGGATTCAAGACGCGGATTGGCAGCCAGCCCACCTTCGCGAAGCCCCCGACGGAACGCTCGAGCCCCAAATGTCGCCAACGGATAAGGTCTGCGAAACCTTTGTTCCAAAGAAGATGGAGCGTCTCGAAGATAAAAGTTGGCGAGTTGACTTTGGCGAGGAAATATCGGGCTGGGTTCATCTGAAGGACATCCAGGGACAAGCGGGACAGCGAGTGGAAATCAAGTATCTCTCCGAATCTCCGAATGGCGAGAATGTTTATATAATGAAGGGCGGTGGAAAGGAGAACTACCATCCTCGCTTCACTTGGTTCGTTTTCCGTCAGGTCGAGATTCGTGGTCTTGATGACCTCCAAGCCTCTCAGATTCAGGCCGAAGCCGTAAATACAGAACTCCGGCAAACGGGTTCCTTTGCATGCTCCGACACCTTATTGACTAAGATTCATCGCATTTGGCGACGCACACTTCTTGACAATGCCCATGGCTCCATCATTAGCGATTGCCCCCATCGCGAACGCTCTGCTTATCTGGGAGACGGACAAGTGGCAGCCGAGATGGTGATGCGGACTTTCGATGCTCGGGCTTTCTATCGGAAGTGGTTTGCCGATATGCGTTTGGCTCAGAATCCTCGGACAGGCTTTGTTCCTTTCGGAGCACCTTGGCAACCTGGTTGCGGAGGTGGTGTGCCTTGGAGTGCGGCCATGATTCTGATGCCCTACGACTTCTATCAATGTTATGGCGACATCTCAGTCCTTCAGGAAAACTACCCCTCCATGCTTCGACTCATGGATTATTTTGCAGGATGGGTGAACGAGGACGGAACGATGGAGCAACACTATCAGCCGAACAACGACATGACCTATTGGTGCAACCTCGGGGAGTGGTGTACGCCAACGGAATCCCGTCCCTCGAATGCGCTCGTCCATACTTATTTCTATTGGCTCTGTACAAAAAAGATGGCTTCGATTGCAAAGCTTTTGGGAGATAAGGAAGCGGCACAACGTTTTGCGACTCTCGAAGAGCGTACTCGCAAAGCTTTCCACCATCGCTTCTATGATGCGGAGAACAAGACTTATGGTCCGGCTGGCTCCAACCTTTTTGCTTACGAGATGAAGCCCGAAGAGAGTATTGAGGAGGCCCTCCGCCGAGACTTGCAGGAGAGTCGGAATCATCTTTTCACAGGCATCTTCGGGACGAAGCTTTTCTTCAATGTCCTTGCTGATGCCGGACTATCCGACCAAGCGCTCGAAGCTTTCCTTCAGCGCGATTTCCCCTCGTTCGGACATTGGATAGAGCAGGGAGCCACCACGACTTGGGAACAATGGGACGGTGCCAATTCCCATTGCCATCCCATGTTTGGCGGAGGATTGACTTGGCTCTATTCTTGGTTGGGTGGCATCAGTTTCCCAGAACCTCGACTCGTCCAGATTTCCCCTCATCTCTCCGAACGGATAACGTGGGTTGAGAGTTCGCAGGAGACTCCTTATGGTCTCGTCCACCTTCGTGCAGAACACCTTTCCGATGGAGGTCTGAAAGTTTCCGTCGATGTCCCTGTCGGTTGCAAAGCCATCATCTCCAATCCCTCTAAACCGAACAAGCAACAGACAGTAGGCTCAGGACATTGGGAACTTGAGATTTAGGTGAATCGCATCATTGTGGGACAAAAAAAGAGCCTCGTTTTTGAGGCTCTTTCCTTATTTCAATGTGAATTTAACTTTGCAGGGAAGACGGTCACTGGAATCACCTGCCCAAGCAATGAAGTCTCCTGGTTCGGCTTTCCAATCGTCTGAACTTTCGTCCCAGAACGAGAGGGCTCGTTTGTCGGTTTTCAGGGTGATGGTCTTCGTTTCGCCAGGCTTCAAGCTGACTTTCTGGAAGGCTTTCAACTCTTTGACGGGACGGTCCACACTGCATTTCTGGTCAGTTATGTAGAGCTGAACCACATCGCTGCCTTCCACACTTCCTGTATTGGTTACGTCCACGGTAAAGGTCATGTTGCCATCAGTTGTGACTGGACTCAAAGCCTTGAGGTTGCTGACCTTGAAAGTCGTGTAGCTGAGTCCATGACCAAAGGCGAAAGTGGGCTTCAGTTTCTGCTTGTCCGTCCAACGATAGCCGACATAAATGCCTTCCTTGTATTCCTCGTCGATAATCTTCTTTCCTTCGCGCCAAATGCCTGGGAAAGCAGCTTCGCCAAAGCTGTGAGCACCCACTTGACCAAGGTTTTCGTACCAAGTGAAGGGCAGATGACCGCTTGGATTGGTTTTGCCGAGAAGCATGTCTGCCAGTCCGATGCCTGCTTCGCTACCGAGGAACCAGCCCTGGACAATGGCAGGAACTTGTTTGCGCCAAGGCATACAAACCGCATTGCCACTGATATTGACGTAAATGGTATTCTTATTGACTGTTGCCAAAGCCGTGATGAGTTTGTCCTGATTGTATGGCAAGTCCATCGTCTTGCGGTCATGACCTTCGCAATCTTGGAAATCGCTCTTGTTCAAACCGCCGAAAATGATGACATAATCAGCCGTCTTCGCTTTATCCACAGCTTCTGCAATCAGGACTTCCGGAGCTCGCTCGTCCTTGAGGTCCTGACCTGTCGTGACGCCATTGTAGTTGCCACTCACGTCACCCACATATCCTCTTGCATAGTCCACATCGCAAATGCCTTTCAAACGCATCTGCAAGCCTTGGAGAGGACTGATTTCGTGCTGAGCCTTGAGTGAACTTGAACCTCCGCCAACCGTCATCATCTTGATGGCATTCTCGCCCACAACAAGAATCTTCTTTCCTTGAGCCTTGATGGGGAGAACGTTGCCCTCGTTTTGGAGCAGCACAATTCCCTCAGCCGCAACCTTTTGAGCCACCTCGTAATGACTCTCGCTACAAAGGAAGCCGTAAGGCCTCTGCTTGTTCATCGTGGTTCGGAAGAAGAGACGGAGCACTCTGCGAACCTTCTCGTCGAGTTCTTTTGTCGTGTACTTGCCTTCCACAATCGCTTTCTGGTAACGCTTCGAGAGGTAGTATTGGTCGTAGGCGTTCGTGGCTCCCATGGTCAGTCCGTCAGTCCAAGTTCCGAACTCCATGTCGAGCCCGTTCTTGACGGCTTGGTCAAAGTCGTGCACACCACCCCAGTCGCTTACCAGCACGCCGTCGAATCCCCAATCCTTTTTCAGTATCTTGTTGAGAGTGTATTGGTTATGGCAGTTGTGCTCGTCCTTGTAGAGGTTGTAAGCACCCATTACGCCCCAAGCCTTTCCTTCCTTCACGGCTGCCTCGAAACCCGGCAGATAGATTTCGTGGAGGGCCCGGTCACTGATAATGACGTTGACTTGATGGCGGTATTCCTCGTCGTTGTTCAGGCAATAGTGCTTCACGCAACTTGCCACACCGCAGCTCTGAAGGCCTTGAACATAGGGCACAACCATTCTTGACGTCAGATAAGGGTCTTCGCCCATGTACTCGAAGTTGCGACCTCCAAGAGGGGTTCTGTAGATGTTCACGCCAGGTCCCAGTATCATGCCTTTGCCGCGGTACAGAGCCTCTTCGCCAAGAGCATGGCCGTAAGCTCTTGCTGCTTCCGGATTCCAAGATGCTGCCAGACAGGTCAGGGCAGGGAAAGCCACGCACGAGTCGTTGGTCTGGCCAGCCTGCTCCCATTCGTCCCAAAGCACATCGGGTCGGACACCATGAGGTCCGTCATCGGTCCAGAAGTCGGGCATGCCGAGACGCTTCACGCCGGCACTCGAGAACTTGCTTTGAGCATGAATGACATCAATCTTTTCGGCGAGCGTCATGCGCTTGAGCGCGTCTTCCACTCGGGCTTCGATGTCCTTCGTCGGGTCAAGGTAAACGGGGGTTTGGGCCTGAAGGAAGATGGATGTAAGAAGTAATAGGAAAGAGGTTAGGTACTTCATCTTTTTTGTTTTCTTAATGTCTTATTCTCTAATTATCTCAACCTTTGTGCCGCGAAGCAAGTCGGCTACGGGCATACGTTTCTTGCCAGCAATTTGCACTTCGTCCAGACTGAGATTGCCTCCTGGCAGGTCAACTTGCAGAGGGCCGGAGCCTTTCGAGGCCTTGTAGACCTTCATCTCCGTCTCTTTGCCATTTGCTATGACTTGTGTCCAAGCAGCGGGGTAGGGGCTGAGACCGCGAATGAAGTTGTAGGCACTCTCCAGGGTGTGCTCTTGCCATTTGATTTGGCAGGTTTCCTTGAAGATTTTCGGAGCAGGTCGAAGTGGCTCGTCCGTCATGAATTGACTTTGGTCAACGGCTTTTGCCTCTCCGCTTTCGATGAGTCGGACCGTCTTGATAACGAGTTCAGCACCTTGCATCATGAGTTTGTCGTGCACGTCTTCGGCACAATCGTCCTCGCTGATTGGGGTTCGTTCCTGCAGGATGATGCGCCCCGTATCGATCTGTTCGTCGAGGAAGAAAGTCGTGATGCCCGTCTCTTTGTCTCCGTTGATGATGGCCCAATTGATGGGGGCTGCGCCTCGATATTGAGGGAGCAAAGCGGCGTGCAGGTTGAAGGTGCCCAGTGGGGGCAGAGACCACACCACTTCGGGCAACATTCGGAAAGCCACCACTATCTGCAGGTCGGGTTTCAGGGCCTTGAGCTCTTCGAGGAAAGCCTCGTCGCGAAGTTTCTCGGGCTGGAGGACAGGAATGCCTTTCTCTTGGGCAAACTTCTTTACGGGACTGCTTTGCAGGACATCGTGATGCCTGCCGATAGCTTTGTCAGGCATGGTGACGACGCCCACCACATTGCAGCCCTCTTCGATTAGGCGTTTCAGGCTTTGCACGGCAAAGTCGGGAGTGCCCATGAAGACGATGCGGACCCCCTCTAGCTCCCCCTGTAATGGGGAGGATAAATGCTCATTCTTCACTCTTAATTCTTGACTGTCCAGACTGCTCTCGCAGCCTTCATTTCAATTTTTAATTTTTAATTTTCAATTTTTAATTTCCCTAACGTAGATGTTCCTGAAGTAGCAACGGCAGCCGTGAGCCTGCATCTCAATCTGGTCCTTGGGGAAGATGGGCTGCTTGCGGTCCCAATAGTTCTCGAGAACAACGTCGTCCACCACTTTGACGCCATTCAGCCAGACCGTCACTTTCTCGCCCTTCATGATGATGCGGAACGTGTTCCATTCGCCCAACTTGTTGTCCTCCACGCTTGTTGGGGTCGAGCGGTTCTTCTGGTTGTTGTAGAGACCGCCAGAGCCCACCTGCGC
>JAGCFN010000044.1 GCA_017650085.1 Bacteroidaceae bacterium
TTAGCTCAACGGAAGCTGGTGCGAGTTCTTGACCTCGCCGAGGACGAAGAACGAGTTGAGCGAGCCGATGCAGTCAAGGTCGCCAAGAATCCTGAGCACAAATTCCTGATAAGCCTTCATGTCGGAAACGTAGATTTTGAGCATGAAGTCGTAGTCTCCGCTGATGTTGGAGCACTCCACAATCTCAGGAATTTGCTGCACAGCCTCCATGATACGGTGCGCGTTCTCGTGGGAATGCTGCTTCATCCTGAGGTTGCAGAAAGCGATGAAACCTCGGTTTATCTTCTCCGCATCCAGCACAGCCATGTATTTCTTGATGTAACCTTCGCGTTCGAGGCGTTTCACGCGTTCGAATGTGGGAGTGGGAGAGAGGTGAATTTTTGCTGCTAACTCCTTGTTAGTCAGCCTGGAATCGTCCTGCAAAAGGTCTAAAATCCGCAAATCTGTTTCGTCAAGTTGAGTAGTCATATTTCTTAAAGAATTTTATTCCTGCTGGAATGTCGTTTTGTTTCTCTTCTTAGGTAAATATATCTATTTGCCGATGCAAAGTTAGTGAATATTTCTAAATATTTGATTTTTCTTGGAAGAAATTTCATGTTGCCGTAACTTTGCACCGTCGAAAGGACATAAAAATGCACAAAAAGAAACGTTATAATACATTATTTAATATTATGAGTACGCAGAAACAACACCTCGAGACCATTGCCTTGCATGCAGGACAAGTGGCAGACCCCACAACAGATTCATGTGCAGTGCCTATCTATCAGACTGCAAGTTATGTATTTCACAATGCCCAACACGCAGCAGACCGTTTCGGACTCCGTGATGCAGGAAACATATATGGACGCTTGACGAACTCCACCCAGGGCGTTTTGGAAGACAGAATTGCAGCCCTGGAAGGTGGTGTGGCAGCCCTCGCTGTCGCTTCTGGAGCTGCAGCCATCACTTATGCGCTGCAGAATATTGCTCAAGCTGGCGACCATATCGTAGCAGCAGACAACCTTTATGGAGGCTCTTATAACCTTATCACCCACACCCTCGCTGCTTCAAAAATCGCCCATTCCATCGTAAATATCAACAATCTTGCAGCTTTAGAAACCGCCATTCAACCCAACACAAAAGTCATCTATGCAGAGACTTTGGGCAATCCGAACAGCGATGTGCTGAACATAGAAGGTGTGGCAGAGATTGCACATAGGCATGGCATCGTTTTCATCGTTGATAACACATTCGCTCCGTTGTTGATTCGTCCCTTGGAACATGGTGCAGATATCGTCGTACATTCGGCTACGAAGTTCATTGGCGGACATGGAACTACTCTTGGTGGTGTGATTGTAGACGGTGGAAAGTTCGACTGGAAAGCCAACGCAGACCGTTATCCTTCGATAGCTAAGCCTGATGCCAGCTATCATGGAGCCGTCTTTGCCGATGTTGCAGGACCAGCAGCTTTCGTGACTCGCATTCGTGCCGTCATTCTTCGCGATACAGGTGCAGCCATTTCGCCCTTCAATGCCTGGATTCTCCTGCAAGGAGTCGAGTCGTTGCCTTTGCGCATCGAGCGTCACACAGAGAATGCCCTGAAAGTTGTCGATTACCTTTCTAAGCATCCTTTGGTAGCGAAAGTGAACCATCCGGCACTTGCTTCCCATCCGGATCATGCACTTTATGAAAAGTATTTTCCAAAAGGGGGTGCCAGCATCTTTACCTTCGAGATAAAAGGTGGACAGGAAGCAGCATGGAAGTTCATCGATGCCTTGAAGATTTTCACCTTGCTTGCGAACGTAGCCGACGTGAAGAGTCTCGTCATTCATCCTGCCACAACGACCCATTCGCAACTCTCCGAACAGGAACTTGCCGAGCAGCACATCACCCCAAGCACAGTCCGTCTGAGCATCGGAGTTGAGCATATCGATGACATCATAGCAGACCTGGAACAGGCTTTCAATGCAATAAAATAGGCATTGATTACGTTAATAATAATAGAAAAAAGGAAATATTATGGCAATTTACAATTCAATTACTGAACTTATCGGCAAGACGCCGTTGGTTCAACTCAGCACATTTGCACAAAATCGCGACCTGAAAGCAAACGTCATAGCTAAAGTAGAGTTCTTCAACCCAGGTGGAAGCGTCAAGGATCGTATTGCTCTCAGCATGGTTCTCGATGCAGAGGAGAAAGGCATCCTCAAGCTAGGTGGCACCATCATCGAGCCTACCAGCGGCAATACGGGTGTCGGACTCTCGCTCGTAGGTGCAGTTCGTGGCTATAAAGTCATCCTGACGATGCCTGAGACGATGAGCATCGAGCGCAGGAAACTTGCCCAGGCTTATGGTACGGAAATCGTTCTCACTCCTGGCAGCGAGGGCATGAAGGGTGCTATCCGAAAGGCTGAAGAGTTGCGCGACAGTATTCCTGGAGCTGTTATTCTGCAGCAGTTCGAGAATCCAGCCAATCCCGCTATTCATGTTAAGACGACAGGCGAAGAGATTTGGAAGGACAGCGAAGGAAAGGTCGATGTCTTCGTTGCCGGAGTAGGTACAGGTGGAACTGTTTCTGGTGTGGCCAAGGCGCTGAAGGCTCACAATCCGAACATCTATATTGTAGCAGTTGAACCGGCATCAAGTGCAGTTCTTTCTGGTCAGCCTTCTGGTGCTCACAAGATTCAAGGCATTGGTGCAGGTTTCGAGCCAAAGAACTTCGACCGTCCTCTCATCGACGAGATTCTTCCTGTCAGCAACGAAGATGCCTTTGCCACCTCAAGAGCCGTTGCCAAAGAAGAAGGCATCTTTGTAGGCATTTCCTCTGGTGCAGCAGCTTTTGCGGCAAGTGTAGTAGCCCAACGTCCTGAGTTTGCAGGCAAGAACATCGTTGTTCTTTTGCCTGACACAGGCGAGCGCTATCTCTCGACTGCTTTGCTCGAAGAATAAAGAAAAGCGGTCATTCTCTTTTCTGTTTGCAGATAATTTTGTACTTTTGTCTTTCGAAGGATGATATAATCGAGAGAAACGTATGAAATTATCTGCATCTTTTTTCCTGTTCTTCTTTGCTCTGACTGTTTCGGCTCTGGCACAGGAAAAGACAACCTTTCAGACTTCAGGGCCCTGGAAGCCAGTCACAGACATTCGCTCCGACCTTGTGATGGTCTATGGAGCCAACGATAACCGGCGAATGACCTTCCGCGAGAGAGTGGAGTCATGGCGGCAGAGAGGTTATACCACCCACTTCATGACAGGTATTGCCTGGGGTGATTATCAGGATTACTTCACAGGCAAATGGGATGGAAGGTGGCATCTTGACGAAGGGCAGAAGACGATGCGGGGCGACACAATCTGGCATGGACGCCTCATTCCTTATATCATTCCTACGAAGAATTACCTCGCTTATTTCAAAGAGCGTCATATAAAACCAGTCATTGATGCTGGCATCGATGCCATTTTCCTCGAGGAGCCAGAGTTTTGGGCGAGGGCAGGGTATAGCGAGGCTTTTAAGCGCGAGTGGCAGGACTATTATGGTTTTCCTTGGCGTCCTCAACACGAAAGTGCTGAGAATACTTATCTCTCCAACAAACTGAAGTACCACCTCTATTATCGTGCTCTGGATGAGGCTTTTACGTATGCCAAGCAATATGGTCGCGAGAAAGGGATGAACGTCCGCTGTTATGTTCCGACACATTCGTTGCTCAACTATTCGCAATGGCAGATTGTCTCGCCCGAAGCTTCACTCGCCTCGATGGAGAGTTGCGACGGCTACATCGCCCAGGTATGGACGGGCACTTCCCGCGAGCCGAACTACTTCAACGGCAAAGCCAAGGAACGAGTCTTTGAGACGGCTTTCCTGGAGTACGGTTGCATGGAGTCTATGACGCGACCAACTGGCCGAAAGATGTTCTTCCTGACCGACCCTATCGAGGACAGAGCAAAGGATTGGGAGGACTACAAGCGCAACTATCAGGCCACCTTCACGGCTCAATTGCTCTATCCGCAGATAGCCGATTACGAGGTGATGCCTTGGCCAGACCGCATCTATGAAGGCCTGTACAAAGTGAGCGCAAATAGCGATGAGAAGGCACATATTCCACGTTTCTATTCCACACAGATGCAGGTGATGGTCAACACACTCAACTTCATGCCACTCTCCGAAAACCGAGTCAGTGGGTCGCAAGGCATCTCCGTGCTGATGGCGAACTCCCTGATGTTCCAGCGTTCACCAAGACCTGTGGAGGGTTACGACGATCCACAACTCTCTAACTTCTACGGCGAGGCATTGCCTTTGTTGAAGCGAGGCATACCTGTCAGCATCACGCACATCGAGAACGTGGGTTATGATGAAACGTGGAAAGATGTGAAAGTGCTTTTGATGTCTTACAGCAACATGAAGCCCCTCTCGCCCGAAGCACATACTTATTTGGCGGAATGGGTGAAAAAGGGCGGTTTCATCGTATATTCTGGCAGAGACGACGACCCTTATCAAGGAGTGCAAGAGTGGTGGAATCAGGGCGAGATGCACTATGCTGCACCCTCTCAGCACCTCTTCTCCTTGATGGGTATTCCGGAGAGAGCCGAGGAGGGCGAATATAAATATGGTAAAGGCAAGGTCTTTGTGCTGAGGCACGACCCAAAGGAATATGTCCTCAAGAAAGGTGGCGACAAGAAGTTCGTGGAGGTTGTTGAGAAGGCTTACGGCAAGTTGGAACAGAAGAACTCCTTCTATCTGGAGCGTGGCCCATATACCCTTGTAGCAGTACTCGACGAAGGTGTCGTGAACAACAATCCTTTTACAATAAATGGCGATTTCATCGATCTTTTCTCACCTGAACTTACTTATTATTCCGAGACAAGCATCTTGCCAGGTCAGCAAGGTTTCTTCTTCGATTTGAGAAAGATTGACAAGAAACGTCCACAAGTGATAGCAGCAGCTTCGCGACAATATAACGAGAAGGAAAATGACGAAGGTTTCAGCTTCACCAGCAAGTCGCCTTTGAACACCACAAACATCGTCTGCCTTTACTTGCCCAAAGACTACAAGTCGGGCAAATTCACCCTGACCGATGCAGAGGGCAATAAGGTCAACCACGAAATGAAGGTCATAACTGCTCCCTCCAACACCCTTGCTGGCCGATTGTTCTGGCTTAAGTTCGAGAACTCACCCGATGGAATCAACGTTCAAATTAAGAAAAACTAAATAAACCATGAAACGAGTCCTTTTATTCTTTATTCTTCATTCTACATTCTTTATTCTCTTGGCTCAGAAGAATGCGCCAGAGCCGATTGGTCCGCTGCCTTTGCCAAAGCAGGTCGAGTGGCAGAAGATGGAGACCTATGCTTTTGTCCACTACGGACTGAACACCTTTACCGACAAGGAATGGGGCTATGGCGACGCTGACCCCAAGACGTTCAACCCTTCGAGGATGGACGTGGAACAATGGGTGAGGACGTTCAAGCAGGCTGGCATGAAGGGCGTCATCATCGTGGCCAAGCATCACGACGGCTTTGCGATGTGGCCCTCGCCCTTGACTGACTATAATATCACGAAGTCCTCTTATGATGGACCAAAGAACAAGGAGGGGAAAGTTGATGTCCTTGCTGAGGTGCGAAAGGCTTGCGACAAGTATGGACTGAAGATGGGAGTGTATCTCTCGCCTTGGGACAGGAATCATGCTGAGTATGGACGTCAGGCCTATGTGGATTACTACCACAAGCAACTCGAGCAACTGACGACGGAGTACGGACCGCTCTTCGAGGTCTGGCTGGATGGCGCGAATGGTGGTGACGGCTACTACGGAGGGGCTCGAGAGACACGCAAGATAGACCATCGCAACTACTACAACTTCCCCAAGATTCATTCTATCATAGAGAAGAACCAACCACAAGCCATCATTTTCAGCGACGGAGGACCTGGTTGTCGTTGGGTTGGCAACGAGAACGGTATTGCGGGAATCCCCAACTGGTCGTTCCTCAAGAAGGATAA
>JAGCFN010000045.1 GCA_017650085.1 Bacteroidaceae bacterium
ATTCCTTGCTCCAGTCAAGCCTTACTTCCTTAATGACAATGGTGTCGGCCCGCTCTTTGGCTATTCGCCTATGATGGTCATCTCCGTCATTATCGGCTTCGTGCAAGTTCTCTTGGGAATGGTGCTGAAGGGCTGTAAGGCTTGGAAGAACTTCGGCTTTGGCTATGCCATCGGCACCTTCTCGTGGGTGGTAGCTTTGCTTTCTGCGATTGCCCTCTTCGGCTTGCCCGCTTGCGGAGTTGCCCTGCCTCAAGGACTCGTTTATGCACTCTACGGACTTATCGCGATAAGTGTCGTCGGCATATTCCTATATAATAATCCGTCTGCTTACAAGAATCCGATAACCGGTCCTCTGTTGAATATTGGCGGAGGCGTCTGGGCAACTTACGGAATGGCAACAGGCTTGCTTGGCGACTTGCTGAGCTACATCCGCCTCTTCGCCCTTGGATTGACGGGTGGCGTGCTTGGCGGCGTCTTCAACTCGCTTGCCTACGACATGACTTCAAGCCTGCCTTGGGCAATCCGTTGGCTGCCTATGGTGCTCATCCTCCTTGCAGGTCACAGCATCACCTTCGCTCTGAGCATGATAAGTGCATTCGTCCATCCTATGCGACTGACGTTCGTCGAGTTCTTCAAGAACGCGGACTTCAGCGGTGGAGGCAAGGAATACACACCTTTCAAAAAGTAACGAAACAGAAAACACAAAACATCTAAATAACAAAAAACAAACAAAAAATTATGGAAATCTTATTAGCTTATCTGGGCATTGCACTTTGCGTAGCCCTCTCTGGAATTGGTAGCGCTTACGGCGTAACTATTTGTGGTAATGCCGCAATTGGTGCCTTCAAGAAGAACCCCACAGCAAGCGGCTCCTACATGGGTTTGGCTGCTCTGCCCTCTTCACAGGGTCTGTACGGCTTCGTCGGCTTCTTCATGCTTAACAGCAAAGTGACACCCGAACTCCAGATGCCTGCAGCTTGCGCCATCTTCGGTGTAGGTCTGGCTCTCGGTCTCGTGGCTCTCTTCAGCGCCATCCGTCAGGCAAAGGTCTGCGCAAACGGCATCAGCGCAATTGGTGCCGGCCATAACGCCTTCGGTACTACTATGGTGCTGGCCGTGTTCCCTGAGCTCTACGCTATTCTCGGCCTTCTCGTACTTATCCTGACTGCAAACGCTCTTTAATCATTAACACAAAGAAGGATAATATGAAACCTACATTATTCCTCCTTGCTGCAGGTATGGGCAGCCGTTATGGCGGCCTGAAACAGCTCGACACGCTCGGTCCTCAAGGCCAGAGCATTATGGATTATAGCATATATGACGCCATTCAAGCCGGCTTTGGCAAGATTGTATGGGTCATCCGTCGCGACTTCGAGGACCAGTTCCGCACGCAGATTCTGTCGAAATACGAGGGGCATGTTCCTTGCGAACTGTGTTTCCAGAGCCTCGATGCCCTGCCAGAAGGCTTCACAGTACCTGAAGGAAGACAAAAGCCTTGGGGCACCAATCACGCAGTTATGATGGGTAAAGATGTCATCAAGGAGCCCTTTGCAGTCCTCAACTGCGATGACTTCTATGATCGTGACGCTTTCCGCGTGATGGCTAAGTTCCTCAGCGAACTCCCCGAAGGCAGCAAAGGCAAGTACGCCATGGTGGGCTTCCGCGTAGATAACACTTTGAGCGAAAGCGGTACAGTTAGTCGCGGCATCTGCGAAAACGACGAAAAGACGCACTTGCTTACTGGCGTAGTAGAACGCACAAAGATAGAACGCCACAATGGTGTCGTGCAGTATCTTGACGAGAACGACGAGTGGGTAAGTATTCCTGACACCACTCCCGTCAGCATGAACTTTTGGGGATTCACACCGGACTACTTCGAGTATAGCGAAGACTTCTTCAAGAAGTTCCTCTCCGACCCGAAGAATCAGGAGAATCTCAAGAGCGAGTTCTTCATCCCTCTGATGGTCGACCACCTGATTAAGACTGGTCAGGCAACTTGCGAGGTGCTCGACACAACCAGCAAATGGTTTGGTGTGACCTATCCTGAAGACCGTCCTGAGGTAGTTGCCAAGCTTGCAGCACTTCACGAAGCAGGTCAATATCCCGCACAAATGTTCTAAAAACAAACTCGGCCTCACTCTCTTTTGGAGGGTGAGGCTATTTATTTCTGCTCATGAAACGCTTTGCCTTTTCCTTCATCCTGTCTCTGTTTGCCTTGATGACTGTGGCACAGAGCATTTCGGACGACACTCGTCGTATCCGCGAAGAGTTCCAAGACCGCAAGTTCGGCATTTTCCTCCATTGGGGCATCTACTCGATGTTGGCCGACGGAGAGTGGGTGATGCACAATCGTCACCTTGACCGAGGCGAATATGCAAAGCTTGCAGGAGGCTTCTACCCTTCCCTCTTCGACGCTCGCGAATGGACAAAGCTCTTCAAGGAGGCTGGCGCTCAGTACGTCACCTTTACTAGCAGGCATCACGATGGCTTTTCGATGTGGGCGACAAAGGCAAGTCCGTATAACATCATGGATGCCACTCCTTTCAAGCGCGACATTATTGGTGAACTCGCACAGGCTTGCAGGGAGCAAGAACTGAAACTCCATTTCTACTACAGCCACATGGATTGGCAGCGCACGGACTATCCGACAGGAGCTTGCCAGAACTGCCCTCACGACCCTTCAACCACGAATTGGGACAGCTACTATGCTTTCATGAACCGTCAGTTGACTGAGCTCCTGACCAATTACGGCCCGATTGGAGCCATCTGGTTCGACGGAATGTGGGACCACAAAGAAAAGGAATTCGACTGGCGACTCGAGGAGCAATACGCCCTCATCAAGCGTCTGCAACCCACTTGTCTCATAGGAAACAACCATCATGGCTCGCCTATCGGCCTCGAAGACTTTCAGCTCTTCGAGCAAGATCTGCCGGGACAGAACACGGCAGGCTTCTCTGGAGAACAAAAGGTATCACGCCTTCCCCTCGAGACCTGCATGACGATGAACAACACTTGGGGTTATAGCATTACCGACAAGAACTATAAAGATGGCGATGAACTCATTCGTCGTCTCGTCACGGCGGCAGGTCTGAATGCCAACTTCCTGCTTAACATCGGCCCTCGTCCCGATGGAAAACTGCCCGACCAAGCAGTCGAGATACTGAAGCAAATTGGCAGTTTCATGAAAGTTAACGGCCCAACCATCTACGGCACTCGTGGCGGATGTGTTCCTCCACAAAGTTGGGGCGTCACGACACAAAAGGCAGATACGCTCTACATACATATATTAAATAAGGTAGAGGATGGTCAAATCCTCCTTCCACTCACAGAACAAAAGCTCTCGAAGGTCGTGATGTTTGGCGACAACACCAAGTTGAAGTTCAAACGCAACAAGGAAGGTTACCGCATCTTCCTGCCCGAGTTACCCGACACAATTGACTGCATCCTCACAGCAACACTGAAATAACATGTATATCATCGGCATAGCCGGAGGCACAGGCTCTGGCAAAACAACAGTCGTAAAGAAGATTCTCGAGACGCTTCCTACAGACAGAGTAGCACTCATTCCACAGGATTCTTACTACAACGACACTTCGCACATGACGCCAGAAGAGCGTAAGCGCATCAACTTCGACCATCCTGATGCTTTCGACTGGAAGCTTCTGACCGAGCAGATACAGGCTTTGAGACAAGGGAAGAGCATAGAGCAGCCCACTTACAGCTACCTGATCAGCAACCGATTGCCCGAGACGGTACATGTCGAGCCCTGCGAAGTCATCATCATCGAAGGCATTATGGCGCTCTGGAAGAAGCAGATGCGCGACCTCATGGACTTGAAAATCTTCGTAGATGCCGACCCGGACGAGCGACTGATCCGTGTTATCCAACGCGACACGGTTGAGCGTGGAAGGACGACACAAATGGTGCTCGACCGCTATCGGGATGTTTTGAAACCCATGCACGAAGAGTTCATCGAACCGACAAAAAGGTATGCCGACCTCATCATCCCTCAAGGCGGCAACAACCAGCAAGCCATCGAGATCATGAGGACCTACATCATTCACAGGATTAAGCCTTGAAGCCCCACCTCCTTCTCCTTTTTCTCCTTGTCGCTTGTACTGCCAAACAGGAGAAAGACACGTCCGTTCTCTTTGCAACTGAAGAGGAGGAGACGGACACTTTGCAGTATTACGACCTGCACGAGATACAGAGTAGCGGCACGATTATTGCAGGTACTTTGAGCGGGCCTGACACCTATTACGAATATCACGGCAATGGGATGGGCCTGCAATACAGGCTTGCAGAAGCCTTTGCACAAAGCATAGGAGTCGTTTTGCAAATGGAGATTTCCCCAGACACCACGTCTTTGTTGCAGAAGTTGAAGCAAGGAGAGATTGACTTTATTGCCCTCGAGATGCCGACTTGGCAGACGCGAGAAGACGAACCTTTGCTTAGAGGAGCCATCACGGAGTGGTGGAAGCCTGATCGCGTCAAGCAAATCGAGAGCACGGCCAACAATGTGACCGTTACTGTAAAACGACGAATGCGACCAGTCATGCAGGATGCCTCACACGGAATCATCTCCGCTTACGACGACCTGTTTCGCAAATACAGTAGTTCTGCCGGTTGGGATTGGCGTTTGCTTGCTGCCATGAGTTATCAGGAATCAGGTTTCGACCCTCAAGCTGTCTCGTCGATGGGGGCGATGGGACTCATGCAATTGATGCCCTCAACTGCCGATGCGATGGGAGTTCCAAGGGATAAACGCTTCGATCCGGAGCAGAACATTTCGGCTTCAGCTCGTTACATCAGGAAGGTCAGCCAGTCTTTCTCGGACATCAAGGATGCCGAAGAGCGCATCAAATTCACGCTTGCGGCCTATAATGGAGGCGTAGGACACGTTCAAGACGCACAGACTTTGACCAGAAAAGCAGGCCGAGACCACCAGGTTTGGCAGGAAGTGGCGCCCTTCATTCTGCACCTTTCCGAGCCGCGTTACTACCGAGATCCGGACGTTTTGAACGGTTATATGCGTGGAAGCGAAACTGAGGCTTATGTCCGTCTCATCATGAACCGATGGAACCAGTATCGCGGAAGTGCCCGCAGTTACACTAGTGGAAGCACGCCAGCCCCAGCCAGAAAGAGCCTTCAGGAAGGCGAATACAAGAGTGTCGTCAAGCCTGCCGAGGAATGGGTGCCTGAGGAATGAGGGAACGACTACAGTTACGATGGCAATCGTATAGTGTTACGTTTGTATTTGTATAGTGCGACGATTGCGTTTGTATAGTGTGACGTTTGCAATCGTCACGTTTGAAGTTTCCAAAGATCAAGTGTGAAGTTTGCAAAGATCACGTTTGAAGTTTGGCAACGACACTGGTGTTGTTTGCCAACATGCCACGAAGTCCTTACAAGAAAAACCAGTTTTTCTTGCTTTTGTTTTGTTTTGTGCGTACTTATTCGTAACTTTGTGCCCATAAATTAAAGCAATACTTTTACCATTATGACAAGAAGACTCTTTTCCGTGTTGCTCGCAACGTTCTTCTGCGGCACACTATGCCTTATGGCTCAAGACTTTGACCCCAATCAGGGTTACCGCCTCGAAATAGGCGACGGACTTGCCCTCGACAACCAGAACGGCACTATCACTTTCTCGCCAGTCAACAAGAAGTCGCAGACTCAGGTGTGGCGCATTGTGAAGTCCGACAGGCAGGGCTATCACTGCCTTTACAGCCCAAGTGCTGAGGTGGCGCTCGATAACGGCAATCACGGCACAAGAGAGGGTGAAGTGCTCAGTTGGGAACTGAGTCCCAGAAACCCCAATCAGCAATGGCTCATCGAGAAGAGCGGTGAAGAGACATACGTTCTGACTTGTGCTGCAGGCGGTCTGAAGCTCGGCTACAACGACAATTGCCAGCCTGGTGGACACGTTTGGCAGATGAAAGCCACCAATACCAACGACTTCGTTCAATGGCGACTCGTCAAGACGAACCTCAAGATAGACGCCAAAAGCACAGCCGAAAAGTCGAAAAACGACTGGGAAAACGAGGCCATCATCAGCATCAACAAAGAGCCTGGACGAGCCACTATGTTGCTCTATTCCAGCGAGAAAGAGATGAAAGCAGACGAGGCTTACGCCAAGCCTTGGCTTTGGCCGAACTCTTCTCTCAGGCTGATGCTGAACGGCAGGTGGCAGTTCAATTGGGTTCCGAAACCCGAAGACCGTCCCATCGACTTTTACAAGACGAACTTCGACGCTTCTTCGTGGAAAACCATTCCTGTGCCCTCTTGCATGGAAATGCAGGGTTATGGCACTCCCATCTACACCAACGTGACCTATCCATTTAAGAATCAGCCGCCTTTCATCCGCGGACAAGAGGGATATACGGTAGTGAACGAACCCAACGCAGTTGGCAGCTATCGCCGTACCATCAAGGTTCCAGCCTCTTGGAACGGCAGGGAAATCTATCTCCACTTTAATGGAATCTACAGCGCAGCCTATGTTTGGGTGAACGGACAAAAGGTCGGCTACACTCAGGCTCCCAATGTGGATGCCGAGTTCGACGTTACAAAATACATCAAGCCAGGCATCGAGAACCTCGTTTGTGTTGAGGTCTATCGCTGGAGCGACGGCTCGTACATCGAGGACCAGGACATGTTCCGCATGAGCGGCATACATCGTGACGTCTATCTCGAAGCGCGTCAGAAACTGCATGTTCAGGATGTGAAACTCACTTCGATGATGGGTGGACGAGGCCGTCGCGGTGGTGGCGACAACTTCAGCCGTGCTTTCCTCGGCATCGACATTGCCCTCCAGAACCTCGGCAAAAAGGCTGATGCCCGTGTTGATGTGGAACTTGTGAACCCCGCAGGCAAGACCATCCAGACGGCTATACTGCAAGTAAGCGGCATAGAGAACGGCAAGAAGGACGCTCACCTCAGCCTCGAAGTGCAGAACCCTGAACTCTGGAGTGCTGAGAAGCCTAATCTCTACACCGTCAACATTGCCGTCGGAGGTGATGTTTACACGCAAAAGTATGGCTTCCGAAAGATAGAGAACCGTAACGGACAAGTGTTCATCAACGGCAAGAGGGTAATGTTCAAGGGTGCTGACCGACACGACACTCACCCAGTTTACGGCAAAGCCATTCCCGTGGAAAGCATGATAGAAGACATCTTGCTGATGAAACGTTACAACCTCAACACGGTTCGCACGAGTCATTATCCTAATGATCCGCGTATGTACGCCCTGTATGATTACTATGGAATCTACGTTATGGACGAAGCCGACGTTGAGTGTCACGCCAATCACAGCTTGAGTCGCAACCCGAAATGGGAAGCTCAATATGTTGACAGACAAGTGCGTATGGTGCTTCGTGACCGCAATCATCCCAGCGTCATCTTCTGGAGCATGGGTAACGAGTGTGGTGGTGGCAGCAACTTCGTCGCTTCGAAGAAGGCCATTCAAGAGCTCGACGACCGTCTCATCCACTATGAAGGCATGAACGAAGTAGCGGATATGGACAGCCGCATGTACCCCAACCTGCCCAACATGATTAGGCTCGACCAACAGGCTGACCTGCAAAGTCGTCCCTTCTTCCTTTGCGAATATGCTCACGCCATGGGCAACGCCATCGGAAACCTGCAGGAATATTGGGACTACATCGAGTTCGAGAGCAAGCGCATGATAGGTGGCTGCATCTGGGACTGGGTGGATCAGAGCATGTGCAAATGGGGAGAACCAACCACCAACATGTATTATGGCGGCGGATTTGGCGACTATCCCAACGACAATGACTTCTGCTGCAACGGCATCATAACTGCCGATCGTCACGTGACACCTAAGCTGCTCGAAGTCAAGAAGGTTTATCAATATGTTGACTTCAAGTTGACCAATGACAACAAGATACGTATTCGCAACCGCTATTGCTTCACGCCGTTGAGCGAGTTCACCTTCTCTTATAGTCTGCTTCGCGATGGTCGCATGATAAAGAGCGGCACCACATCGCTGCCCGAGGTACAGCCTGGCGATAGCTGCTTCATCGAGATTCCATGTGAAGTGCCTGAAGGAGCAGGTCTCTACCACCTTAACGTCTCCCTCAAACTCAAGGAAGCAACGAACTGGGCAAACGCCGGACATGAAGTCGCAGCAGAGCAACTCCTGCTTCGTGACGGCAAGCCAACACTCATGGACGCTGCCAAAGCAAGTGGAGCCCTCAAGGTTGAGGAGAATGCTCAGCAAATAAGTGTCAAGAATGATAACTTTACTTTTGCTGTCAACAAACAAAACGGAGCAGTAACAGAGCTGTCGTATAACGGCAAACCTATCTTCGCGACAGGCAACAAAGTGCCCTTCGGCAACCTGACCTTCAATGGTTTCCGCAGCATTAGCAACGACCGTCGTGGCAACTTCAAGAGCGACATCATTGCTCCCAAAGTGACGCTGAAACAGGAAGACGGAGATGCAATCATTACCGTAAAATATGATGTCAAGTCAGGGCGCGAAAATCGAACCACCATACCTGTCGAGACAACATATACCATCTACAATGACGGAAGCATTGGCGTCAAGAGCAACTTCGGCAATGAAAGCAATCAAGACTTCAGCCGCCTTGGCCTCATCGCAGCCCTCGATCCGCGTCTTGGCAACGTGCAATGGCTCGGCCGCGGTCCTCACGAGAACTATCCTGACCGCAAGACCTCAGCATTCATGGGTGTCTGGGACGGCACAGTGAATGGCATGACTGAAGAATACATCAAGCCTCAAAGCATGGGCGAGCGTTGTGATGTCAAATGGGTGACCTTTACAGACAATAAGGGCGAAGGCGTTCGCTTCCGTACAGGAGGCACATTCGACTTCAGCGCCCTGCACTATACTGACGAAGAACTCTGGCAGACGAAGTACAAGCACGAACTCAGCAAGATACATCGTCCCGAGATTATCCTTCATCTCGACGCCGCCATGCGTGGTCTCGGCAATGCAAGCTGTGGTCCTGGCCCGTTGCCTAAGTACGAGCTCCAAGAGAAGAACTATAGCTATGGTTTCGTCATCGAGCCTATAAAGTAAGCTAAACAACAATGAAACAGGAAGAACTTTCCCTTGAAGAACAAGTCGAACGCATCCGCAGGAAACGAGCAAAGCAATTCGACAACACAAAGCTCAGGATGGTATTCAACGTACTTTTCCTCATCTTGGCAGTCGTGGGGCTTTGCATGTATTTCTTCGGCAGCGAGAATCATGTGCCGGCACTCATCGTCATTGCTGTCGGCATGGTGTTCAAAGTGATAGAATTCATTTTGCGTCTTCTCTAAAGCATGACAAAAAGACTCTATATATTGCTGTTTCTCATCAGCACCTTGCTGCAGGCAAGTGCACAGGTACATCGCGTCAATAAGGACGGAAGCAATGCCGCCCTTTATGATGACGGTGAAACATATGTTGTATCTCCTGAGGACGGCTCCTATATAGACGGCGCTGGAAATCGCACAACTTGGGGGCGTGACACGACACGCTTCAAGAATAAGAAGAATATCCCTATTGGCCAGTTTCAATGGGTCTTGGAGCCTCGCCTTGGTACCGTTGTTGATGCAGAAAACAACGATACCGTCGTGCATGACTTCTACAAGTGGAATGCCACAGATGGTTATTCTGGCGACTACAACTACCTTGCCAACATCGGTTCGCCACGTTTGAGTCGTCTCTACTTCAACCGAGACAACACTTCTGACGAGTTCCTCTTCTTGCAACCATTTAGCTTCTTCCGAGGCTCGCTGCAGGACTTTCGCTTTACCAACACGAAGAGC
>JAGCFN010000046.1 GCA_017650085.1 Bacteroidaceae bacterium
ACACAATATACTCGGTGCAAGATATACGACCCAGACAGCACCTATTACAGCGTACAGCTTCATGCCGTTGGCGACGAGATGATGATTATCGCCCACGAGATGGGTCGCTATCATCTCAGCGACTCCTTCTATATGGAGCGCGACCGTGTGATGCCCTTCGAGTGGCTTGATGACACCACCTGCATTACAACTTTTGAAGGTTACAGGGAGCGGATGGTGCTTTCTTCCACAATGACCGAAGAACGCAAACAGGAAATCCGCGACCTGGTAAGGAAATACCCCAACGACGGCGAGTCGCCTGTCAAACATTACGTCTTCTCAACGACGGAACGGAAACTGAAGGCGACAAACCGCTTCTTCCTATATATTATTATAATAAGTATGTGTCTCATGGCGGCTGTGGCAATGTACGTCCTACGCCTTCGGAAACGCAAGCGCGAGGTGGAGCGGAAGCTGGCGGAGATAGAAGAGGAGCGGACGTTGCGGCCGGAAGTGGTGGCAGATGCCATGAAGCAAGTGGAGACAGAATTCTTTGCGTCCGACTACTATCTCGCTTTGCGCCACCGCATCGAGCAGGGAGAGAACATCCGTTCCGACGAATGGAAGCAGTTGGAGCAGCACGTCAAAGCCATCTATCCTCACTTCTGTAGCAGCCTCTACGGCCTCTACAACCTCTCGCCCACGGAGTATCAGGTCTGCCTCCTCACAAAGATTCGCACCTCGCCAAAAGAGATTGCCGCCGTCCTCTGCAAAGACAAGAGCACCATCAGTTCCATCCGCAAACGCCTCTACAGGAAAGTATTCGATAAGGAAGGAAGCGGCAAGGAATGGGACGAGTTTATCCTCTCATTATAAACAAGTTAAAGAGGGTTTGCAAACTATTTGCAAACTCTTTTTATATAATCATATGCAAATGCCAACTACTTGCCAACCCAGAAAGTTGTATAGTTAGGATGGAACGCTGTACTTTTGTAGCCGTAATCTTAAAATCCATTCGAAAATAAAAAAGCTATTGACTATTCTGTGTGCCATGCTGCTGACGGTGTTGGTGCAGGCAAAGGATAAGGTGCTTGACCGCCCGGCGTTCCGCTCATCGAGCAACAGCCTTTATCCCGCCAAGGTGGAACTGAAAAAGAAGGAGACCGTCGTTCACTTTCATATTGCATGTGCACATTGGCGTGACTGGAGTATGGACGGGGCTCGGTTGGAATGTGACGGATTGCAGATTGCCTTCAAGTCGGGATATATCATCACGCATGAAGGCCGACAGGTGTTAGCCGACGATGTCTTTGAGCTAGGCAAGAAGTATGCGCAGAATGCACAGCAGGATTCGCTCGTTCTCACCTTCGAACCATTGCCAATAGGTGCCAAAGAAAACAGACTACCGCAAGACAAATAAAATCTCAAAGAAAATGAAAAGGCAAATCATCACCACCACTATCGTCTTGATTCTGGGCGTAACAACAGCCAGTGCTGATATTGTCAAGGGACGTGTGGTGGATGCCGAGACAAAGGAACCGTTGCCAGACGCCTCAGTAAGGTTCACACAGCAGTATGGCGAATACGGCTACGGTAGCATGATAATGACCATAAAGGCTGACTCGTTGGGGATGTTCAGCTTCTCAGCCATTGGGCGAGGCAACATCGAAGTATCAATGCTTGGATACTACTCAAAGTCAAAGCCGGTGCTGGCTTTCAGCGACAGCCGCAAAGACACGCTTGATGTCGGAACGATAGAGTTAAAAATGTCACCGCAGATGATGAAGATGGTAGAGGTGACTGGTCGAGCCCGCCGCTTCACGGTTAAGGGCGACACGATTGTCTTTCATCCTGAGGCATTCCATTTGCAAGAAGGCACAAGACTCGATGAGTTGATTAAAAAATTGCCGGGCGTTGAGGTCGATGACAAAGGTAACCTTTCATGGAATGGCAAGCCCATCCGCATCACAATGGATTGCGAGAGCATCCTTGGCGGCGATCAATTGGTGAACCAACTGCCCGCAGAGGCTGTACAGGACATCAAGGCATACAACAAGCAGTCGGAATTCAGCGAACGCACAGGTAAGGACGATGGCACACAGGACATGGTGCTCGACCTTACCATCAAACCAGGATTCCTTGACCGTTGGTATGGTGACGTAAAAGCGGGTTACCAAACAAAGAAATACTACGATGCAGAGTTGACGATGAACCGACTGTCGAAGACCGACCCCGTGATGGTCTTTGCCAATGCGAACAACATCGACAAGCATTGGCGCCGCAACATGAACGGGGGCATGGCTTATATGGGCAGTGGTTTTGGCAAAGAGCATGGGGTATCGGCAGGCTATCAGCATAACTGGCAGCAAAAGACGGGAACCCACGAACTGAAAAGCAACTACAACTTTACAGGCGGATTGGCGCACGATGACTACTGGCGCGCCAGCAACCAAGAGACTGAGACCTATTTCCCCAACACCGCCGCCACACGCTCCAACTCGGAGAGCTACCAGCGCAACCACAAACTGGAACCGCGACTGACAGCCAACTTAAAGTGGGTGCGCGACTCTCTGAACACATTTACGTTGAGTGCCAGCGCAGAACATAGTAACAGCCGCACGAAAAGCCACCAAATGACAGAGCAGGAGGAGGCGTTTGGCTTAGACTATATGCCGACAATAACACAGCTTACGGAGTCTCACTCCAATGGCTGTGAAACGAAGCTCAACGCCAAAGCGGGTTGGGAACACTATATCAAGGACGGCTCACTCGGAGCCAACATCACGCTGAACTACCAAGATGGGAAAACAGACGGGCAGACAGAACGCACCATTACCGCGTACAGTCAATCCTATTCCTCGTCGCAACTTACTCAGACCTATACTTCACCTTCCAAGCGGTTCTCAACCTATGCTGAGGCTCACCATTCCCGATGGATTACTAAGAAGTGGATGATACAGGCACAATACGCCCTGAACTACAACCGCAACCGCAACGACCGCGATTTCCTAACCAATGGCATGGCAGACGCGGCCAACAGTTACCACGACTTATACAGCCGACATGAGCATAGCCTACGACTCGCGCAGACCATCAACCTCACCCCCGTCCAGATTATGCCGACAGTCTCAGCCCGCTGGCAACGCGAGAGCCAGGAATATCAGCGTGGAATGCTTGATACTGCCGCCGTACGACGCGACTTCTTCATCGACCCTTCGCTTCGTGCCACATGGAAGCTGAGCAAGACTGTGGGATTTGAATTGAATTATAGTTTCAAGACAACACAGCCGGACATCATCCAGACCATCGGCTACCGCGACCTCACCGACCCCCTCTACATTACAGAGGGAAATCCCGACCTGCGGAACACCCACACCCACGACATAAAACTGACACACAATTTGGTGCTCGTCCGTAGCCAAACCTCGCTAAGCGCCACCATAGGCTTCAGCCATAACGACCACGAGACCACTACGGCATTAAGCTACAATCCCGCGACCGCTGTTTATGTCAGCCGCCCAGAAAACGTCTGTGGCAGTAAGTCGTGGAACTTTCGTCTAAACCTCGACCAAGGCATAGGCGACTATTTTCGCCTGCAAAACGACTTTCGCATGAATATCGGTAGGCGTTATGGTTATCTAACAGATGTAATATCCAATCTCCCTTCCCTTGAGGAAGGGCTTGGGGTAGGCTTACTAAACCGACAGAGCAGCCTCAACCCTCGCGAGAGAATCACCCTTTCGCTCGACTACAACTGGCTCAAGGCTTCTGTCTATGCGGAAATCAATGCAGAACAGCTTCGATACACCGCCTCGCCAGAGCAGAACACCACGCACTGGAACAACAACTTCGGAATAAACGCCGAGGCCACCTACCGTAACTTCGTCTTCTATTCAAGTATCATCGAGCGCACGAGTCACGGCTACACCATGGACAGCATGAATCGCAACATCCTCGTCTGGGATGCCTCCGTAGGATGGAAAATCCTGAAGAACAAGGCCCGCCTCACTCTGGATTTTAACGACATCCTGAACAACGAGGATGGTCGCAGGAGTGAACAGACCGCCTATCAGCAGACTACCTCATGGAATGACTTCCGCCACCACTACATCGGCATCAGTTTTACGTATCATATGGACGCAAAGATGAAGGATTGAAATAACACGAAGAGTCACGTTCTAACTAAAAAATTCATGCGAGATAGTAACAAAAAGACTAAATAACAAGAGAGGAAATGAAAAAGCAAATCATTACCATCCTGCTTGCCCTCGTCGCAGTTACGGGGCAGGCAAAGGATAAGATACTTGACCGCCCGGCGTTCGTTTCTACAGCCAGCGATCTGTGTCCGATTAAAGTAGTACTTACGAAGAAATCGACTATTGTGCATTTCCGTATGGATTGCGCCCATCAGCGTGCATGGAGCATGACGGGGGCACGGCTGGAGTGTAACGGACAGACTTTTGCTTACCAGCGTGGGCGCATCATCACACACGAGGGATTAGATGTGATGGCAGACGAGGCATTTGAGTTGGGCAAGGAATATGCCAAAAATGCGCGGCAGGACCTGCTCGTCCTCTATTTCGACCCGTTGCCCAAAGGTGCCAAAACCTTCGACTATGCGGAGGGTGATAAGGATCTCTCGTGGCGAGTTCGCGGCGTAAGGCTGGACAATCAGCTCTACCCGTCCCTCCTACCTCCTTATCAGCCGCGAGCAGATGATGGCGAACCACTGAAGCCGCTGACCCTGAAACACGGTGAGGCAACGGCCACCGTCACCGTGCACGGAGGCGGCAACATTTACTATGTCGGCGATCCCAGCCGCGACATCATCACGGGCAATTATGACAGCCGAAGTCAGTACCTCGACTCTACCTTAATTTACTGTCACCCTGCCTATACGGCAATATGCCCGTGGTTCACCTGTTGGAACGGGCTTGCCCAGATTGACCCCAGCGGGTTGAGCACATACTTCCCGATGATTCTGATTCCAGGCGAGACGCTGACGCTCGAAGTGGATGGAACGGCCTGCGTGGCACGTGAACAGAACTTCGGCGCCGGCAAGCCCGACGCACACAGCTACTATCGGCTGGGCGGCACCCTCGGCGACCTTAATCAAGCGCTGTTGGAAAACCAGGGATTCTACAACTATGCTTATATGCCGGAGGTGCCCGTTTACGCCGAAGGACAGACCTTTGCGGAGTGGAGTGAACAGTGGTGGCAAAACCTTGACAGC
The DNA here is from genome assembly GCA_017650085.1 of Bacteroidaceae bacterium. Taxonomy (GTDB): domain Bacteria; phylum Bacteroidota; class Bacteroidia; order Bacteroidales; family Bacteroidaceae; genus Physcousia. Next base: position 5,213 of record JAGCFN010000046.1, read on the forward strand.
CTGCGACAGAGCCTGATGCGCCGCAGCGACTACACCCGTCGGCAGAAGGAATTCCTCTCGCTGTGGGTGGATTATGCCTACGTGAACGGGCGGCACGACTATGCGAGGGTGATCAGCAAGAAAATGTACAACGGCAACCCCGAGGAGGCGATAGCCAAGCTGAAGGCCACCTACACCTTGGAAGACCCGCACGCCCGCGACCTGCTCCTTTTTCGCGACGGTCGTTCCTTCTATCTGCCCCTCCAGTCGCACCTCGTGGATTATCTCGAAGCTAACGGCCTTGATCACGGCGAGGTATACGAGATGACGAAAGCCCTTGCCCACGCACAAACCATCGCGGGCGAGATGAAACAGGCACGAGTGCAGACGGATAGCGTGCTACAGACCGCCCATCCCTACTTCCAGCCCGTGCTCCGCGCCTTCAACGACAGTACACGCGTACTTGTAGCTCGCCTGGAGCGTGAGGCTAAGGAACGTATCATGCCCACGCCCGATGTGCCGGGCAGCGAGTTGTTGGAGTACATCGTCGCCCAGCACCCCGGCAAGGCTGTCTTCTTCGACCTTTGGGCCACTTGGTGCGGTCCCTGCTGCAAGGGCATTAACACCATGGAACCGTTGAAGAAGCAGCTGAAGGGAAAAGATATCGTATTCATTTACATCACCGACGAGAGCAGCCCTCTGAACATGTGGAATCCGATGATCCTGAATATTCCCGGCTTGCACTACCGCATACCCTCAGCCTTATGGCGACAATTGCCTTGGCCATCCGAAGGCGGAGGAATCCCACAGTACTACCTCTATGACCGCCAAGGCAAAAGGTTTTGGGAGCAGACAGGCTTCAGCGACAAAGTCATGAAGGACATTGAAAAGGAATTGGAGAAAATCTTCGGAGAATAAAATGCTATTGGAAAAATAAAAGATTCTTACCCACTATTGGCAAAGATAAAACAAAAATCAAAAACACTCATCACTCGTCACCTATCCTATATAACATCGTGAATGTCAATCAAATACAAGGGTGACGAGTGGGTGATGAGTGGTGATGAGTCATCAGGCACTCATCATCTCTGCTACTAACGATTAATAGGGGCTTTAAGACCTGTTGGTGATGAGTGACGAGTGTTTTTGATTTCGATTGTGTTCAACAATACACGCCACAGTTAAATCGTAATCATAGCACGTTATCTTTGTCATCACAGCACGTTATGATGCCAAACTAGGCGTGCCTAATTTGCCGATGAAGCATGCCTAATTGTGCATTTAGTTGCGTCAGATGGTGCAGGAGATAGTGGGAAAAAGAAGCCTCTGTCGAAACTAATCGGCAGAGGCTTTTGCTTGGATGCTTTAAGAGCGAATGCTTACTTTATCAGCTCCACGCTTCTTTTGACAAAACGGGTGAGGGCTTCGCCTTTGAGGAGGCCGTTCTGAAGGAGAGCCAAGTCGATGAGTTGGTGAACACGCTCGTTCTTCTCGGCATAGCTCTTGAGCACGTCGTCGCGCTTCTGTTGCTCTGCTCGGATGTCTTCGCCGCACTTCTTCAGGTCGTCCTTCTCTTCCTGCGTAATCTCTTCAGGCTTCTTCTTGTCCTGTTCCTGACGCAGAACTGCCTGTCGGGCATTCAGTCCTTTCAGTTCCGATTCGATGGGTTTCAGGGCTTCGGAAGTGTTCTTCTCGCAGTCCTCGAGCACCTCGCGAATGAGAGGTGAGTCGGTGTTGAGGATGATATTGTACATGTCGGGCATCTCTCCGTAGAAGGCCATTCCTGGCTGCAAGCGTGCCATCTCTTTCATTCTTCGCATGTATTCGCTTTGGGTCATCATGACGGGCAACTGGTCTTCGCCAAGAGCCTGAGCCTCGACGTTGAAGTCCATCTTCTCAGTCTTGGGCGCTTGCGAGCGGAAGACGATGGAGAGCTTGTCCGAGCGCTCTGCTTCGAGCTTCTCGCGCTTGGTTTCTTCCTTCTGAATGAGTCGTTCCACAACGTCGGCATCAACCCTCGTAAATGACGTCTTCTCCAGCTTCCTCTCCAGCATTCCGACGAGCGGAGCATCGAGCTGACCATCCATGAGCAGGACGTTGTAGCCTTTCTGCTTGGCTGCGTCGATGTAGGTGTATTGTGCGTCGGGGTCGTTGGCATAGAGATAGACGAGCTGGCCGTCCTTGTTCGTCTGCTGGTCCTTGATGAGGGCTTGGTACTCGTCGAGTGTGTAGTGCTTGCCTTCGGTGTCTTTCAACAGGAAGTAAGCCTTAGCCTTGTCGAAGTAGTCTTCTTCGGTCAGGAGTCCGTAGTGGATGAAGATCTTGATGTCGTCCCACTTCTTCTCGAAGTCCTCGCGTTCGTTCTTGAAGATGGAAGCCAGTCGATCGTTCACTTTCTTCGTGATGTAACTGCTTATCTTCTTGACGTTTGCATCACTCTGCAAGTAGCTTCTGCTGACGTTCAAAGGGATGTCGGGCGAGTCGATGACACCATGCAGAAGTGTCAGGAACTCAGGCACGATGCCCTCCACAGCGTCAGTCACGAAGACTTGGTTGCAATAGAGTTGTATCTTGTTGCGCTGGATGTCGAGGTTGTTCTTTATCTTCGGGAAGTAGAGGATGCCGGTCAGGTTGAAGGGATAATCGACGTTGAGGTGAATCCAGAACAGCGGCTCGTCAGCCATCGGGAAGAGGTGGCGGTAGAACTCCTTGTAGTCCTCATCCTTCAGGTCGGCAGGCTTCTTTGCCCACAATGGCTCTACATTATTAATAATGTTGTCCTCGTCGGTATCGACCTGCTTGCCGTCCTTCCATTCTGTCTTCTTGCCAAATGCGATGGGAACGGGAAGGAAGTGGCAGTACTTGCGCAGCAGACCTTCCATCTTGTCCTTCTCAAGGAACTCAAGGCAGTCGTCGTCGAGGTGCATCACGATGTCTGTGCCACGCTCAGCCTTTTCAGTTTCTTCGAGAGTGAAGCTGGGGCTTCCGTCGCAACTCCACTTGACTGCAGGTGCATCCTGATAGCTCTTCGTGATGATATCGACTTGCTTGCTCACCATGAACGACGAGTAGAAGCCGAGTCCGAAGTGACCGATGATGGCGTTTGCGTCGTCCTTGTACTTGTCGAGGAAGTCGTTGGCTCCCGAGAAAGCAATCTGATTGATGTACTTCTCGATTTCGTCGGCTGTCATGCCGATGCCGTTGTCGCTTACTGTGATTGTTTTGGCGTCTTTATCGATGCTGACACGAATCTTCAGGTCGCCCATATCTCCTTTGAAGTTGCCCTTGCCTGCAAGAGTCTTCAGCTTTTGTGTGGCATCAACGGCGTTGCTAACAATTTCGCGAATGAAGATTTCGTGGTCGCTATAGAGGAACTTTTTGATGACGGGGAAGATATTCTCGGTTGTAACCCCGATATTACCTTGTTTCATATTTTATTTTGTAATTAAAACCTTGTCTTTGTTTTCTGTGTCTACTTCTGCTTTCAGATGCATTCCTTCTTCCGCTCCTTCACTCATCAGGATCTCACAAAGCGGGTCTTCGATGAGGTCTTGAATAGCTCGCTTCAAGGGACGGGCACCGAATTGTACGTCGTAACCCTTTTTGCCAAGCAGTTCGCGGGCTTCCGTGCTGACTTCGAGGTTGTGTCCCATCTCTTTGATGCGGTCGAGTAGAGGACGGAGTTCGATGTCCACGATTTGCTGCAAGTCTTCTTGCGATAGGTGATCGAAGTAAACGATGTTGTCCACGCGATTCATGAACTCGGGTGCAAACTGCTTGTCGAGAGCTTTCTTCACGATGTCACGATTCTGCTTTTTGCCTGTCATGACGTCTGTCTCGCTTTGGAAACCTACGCCTCGACCAAAGTCGCGAATCTGTTTTGAGCCGCAGTTGCTGGTCATGATGATGACTGTATTGCGGAAGTCTATCGTGTTGCCGTTGCCGTCAGTCAAGCGACCTTCGTCCATGACTTGCAGCAAGAGGTTGAAGACATCACTATGTGCTTTCTCTATCTCATCGAGAAGTACGATGGAGTAGGGCTTTCGACGAACTTGTTCGGTGAGTTGTCCGCCTTCATCATAGCCTACATATCCCGGAGGTGCACCAACCATTCTGCTGACGGTATGCTTCTCCATGTACTCACTCATATCGATGCGAATGATGGCGTCTGCTTTGCCGAAAAGTTCTTCTGCGAGGCACTTTGCCAGATATGTCTTGCCCACACCGGTCGGACCGACAAAGAGGAAGGTTCCGATAGGTCTTTGTGGGTCTTTCAGTCCGACGCGACTCCTTTGGATGGCTCTTGAGACCATCGCGACGGCCTCGTCCTGTCCGATGACTTTCTGCTGGAGAGTTTCCTTGAGGTTGCGCAGTCTTTCGTTCTCTTCCTGACCGATTCTTTGGACGGGAATGCCAGTCATCGTACTGATGACTTCAGCCACAACTTGCTCATCCACAAGGCTTTTCTCGCTTTCGATGATGCTCTTGTCCCAAGCTTGCTGTGCTTGTTCTATTTGTTCCATCACCCTCTTGCATTGGTCACGCAGGTCGGCAGCCACCTCGAAGTCTTGCCTTTCAGCAGCCTCGAGCTTTTTCTCTTCGAGTTCTCCCATGAGTTGTTCCAACTTGATGACTTCTTCAGGAACCGGATAGTTCTGGATTCTCATCCGACTTCCAGCTTCGTCGAGGGCGTCGATTGCTTTGTCAGGGAAACTCCTGTCAGTAATGTAGCGACCTGTCAACTTGACACAAGCCTGCAGGGCATCTTCCGTGTAGCGGACATTATGGTGTCTTTCGTAGCGTTCACGCAGGTTTTGGAGGATTTGCAGGGTCTCTTCGGCAGTCGTCGGAGCGACCTGAACCTTTTGGAATCGGCGTTCCAGAGCCCCGTCTTTCTCAATTGTCTTGCGGAACTCGTCGAGTGTCGTGGAGCCGATACATTGGAATTCACCCCTGCTCAGGGCTGGCTTCAACATGTTTGCGGCATCCATCGAACCTGCGGCATTGCCGGCTCCGACGATGGTGTGAATCTCGTCGATGAAGACGATGACATCGGGATTCTGCTGGAGCTCCTTGATGATGCAGCGCAGACGCTCTTCGAACTGACCGCGATACTTTGTTCCTGCAACAACACTTGCCAGGTCGAGCACCACGATTCGCTTGTCCCAAAGTGTTCGGCTAACTCGATGAGCCACAATGCGTTGTGCCAGTCCTTCCACGATGGCGCTCTTGCCGACGCCAGGTTCGCCTATGAGAATGGGGTTGTTTTTCTTGCGACGGTTCAGGATTTGAGCCACGCGCTCGATTTCCTTCTCACGTCCCACAACTGGGTCGAGAAGGTCGTTCAGCGCCATATAAGTAAGGTCTGTGCCGAAGTTGTCAAGTGCCGGCGTCTTGCTCTCATGTTTCTTTTGCTGGCGAGCAGAAATCACGTTGCCCTCCAAACCAGCCGAAACGGGCTCCATATCCTCGTCGTCACCACTATCGTTCCATCCGTCACCCTGAGAGAAAGGACCGTTTTCCTCTTCTGCAGAGGAGTTGGGGGAGGATTGCACCTTCTCGTAAGTGATGTCCAATCGCTGCAGGATGTCGCTTGCTTCGTTGTCGTTCGCCTTCAGAATGGCAAGCAGGACGTGAATCGGTTCGATAGTTTCGGACTTCATCAGGCTTGCTTCGAGCTTGCAGAGGCGCATGATGCGGTTTGCCTGCGTGTCGAAATTCATGTCGGCAGGGGTGGGAGAGATGAGCACCTGATGCTGACGGGCTGTCATTTCGAGCTGACTCTTGAGCTGAGACACCCCGTCTGGCAGGTAATATGCCAACAGCTGACTGGCTTTGTTGTCAGTATGTCGGATGATTCCGAGCAGCAAATGCAGCGGAGAAACGCTGCCACAATGCAGTCGGCTTGCCTCTTCCTTGCTGAAGTTCAA
>JAGCFN010000047.1 GCA_017650085.1 Bacteroidaceae bacterium
CAAGTTCTTCAAGATTGAGGTTGAGGCTGCATACAACAATGGCGGCAGCATCCAGATGTCTGAGTTCAAGATGCTGACTGACGAACAGTATGAAGAGATTCGTCAGGAGTATGTAGATTCTCTGGTTAAGGTTGGTACTGCGATTGTTGAAGAGTAGGAAGGAGTGACTGTTCCTGATGCTCTGAAGCAGCAGATAATGGCTGAAGGACAGGCTAAGGTAGGTGCTGTTGCAGAGGCAAAGGCAGACGACTTGCTCCCAGCATTTGCTGCTGCTCTGAAGTACATCACGGTTGAGGCTCCCGCTTTGATAGCTGCTGCTCAGCTTGAGAAGGTTGATGGCGTTTATCAGATTGCTAACGCTTACAATTTGGCAAGCTTCGCGGCTATCGTAAATGGTGGCGAAAATGAAGCTGACGCAGTCGTTACTGCCGATATCGACCTTGCTGAGGCAATCACAGGCGATGCATGGACATCCATCGGTACTAACGCTGTTCCTTATAAGGGCACATTCGATGGTCAGGGCTATACCATTAAGAATATCACCTACACAGCTACAGGTCAGTACAATGGCTTGTTCGGTAAGCTCTCTACAGGTGCTACCGTCAAGAACTTCACAGCAGAAGGCACCATGACTGTTTCTACTGGTGTAACAGGCAGAGCAGTCGCTCTTATTGCTGCTGCAGGCGATGGTGGCGTTCTTATCCAGAACATCAATAGCAAGATGAACTACAACAACCAGCTGGCAGGTGCTCAGGTTGGTGGTGTCCTTGGTGGCGCTCTCAATGGCAACACAACAGTCGTTGACCGTTGCACATATTCTGGCACACTGGATGGCAACGATGCAGGTGGTAGTGGCAACTATGGTGGTCTCGTAGGTTATGCAAACAACAATGATGCTTGCTACCTCACCATCAGTAACTGTCTCTTCGACGGTAAGTTGGTTAACTCTGCTGCAACTCCTGGCAACTGCACCTTCGGCGGTATGATTGGTTACAGCAATGGTGCACATGTAACAATTCAGAACGTCCTCTCCATCGGTACTGTTCAATCAGCAATTGCTGCTCAGTTCTTCGGCGCAGTCAAGAGCACACGTTCTACCATCCACAACAGCTACTATAAGGGTGATGTTGTGAACGGTTCTGCAAGCACAGTTACTCTGAATCCTTGTGAAGCTACAAAGGTTACCGACGAAGAGTTGGCAAGCGGCTTCGTAGCTGCTAAGTTGGCTCCTGCATTCCGTCAGACTCTCGGCACAGATGCTTATCCTGTACTGGATGACACCAAGGCTCTTGTTGCTGAAATCACCGATGCAGGTTATGCTACTCTGTTCGTTGAAGACGTTGACCTCACAGTTCCCGAAGGCGTTGAAGCATTCGCTGGTGTAGTTGACGGTAAGTACCTGAAGCTGAACGCCATTGAAGGTGCTGTCGCTGCTGGCGAGCCCGTTGTACTGAAGGGTGCTGCCGGTTTCTACGGCTTCGTTCCCACCACAGGTGCTACAAAGGCTACTGCCAACGACCTGATGGGCGCTGCCGAAGATGTTGAAGCTGCTGGCAACTATATCCTCGCTAAGCCTGAAGGCGAACCTGTTGGCTTCTACAGGGCAAGCGCAGGTACTATCAAGGCAGGCAAGGCTTACCTCGGAGTTGCTGCTCCTGGTGTGAAGGCATTCCTCTTCGACGAAGACGGTGCTACTGGCATCAACGCTGTTGAGAAGGCTACTGAAAACGGTCCTATCTACAACATCGCAGGCCAACGCCTGAACAAGATGCAGAAGGGCATCAACATCGTTAATGGTAAGAAGGTTCTCTTCTAAAACGCTCTCATCTAACTCCTCTCCCCTTCGGGGGAGGGGAACTATACATTATAAATAAAAACATATAATATATAAGATATGAAGAAGTATTTTGCACCTGCAATGCAGGTAGAAGAGGCTCAGGCAGCACAGATGCTTGCTGAGAGCTTGATCATCAACTCCGAAAAACCCGTTGACGGCGCTGATGCTCTTGTAAAAGGAAACGCAGCTTGGGATATCTGGGGCGACGAATAATCTTCCGAGTCTTAGATAACATAAAACGAAAGAAGCCCTGGACATTTGCCCAGGGCTTCTTCTTTATATTCCGTTATTTTGTTTCTATCTTGATGCCGACTTCTGTGATGCCTGTCAATGTTTCGTTTGCCATCAAGTGATGTATACGAACACTACTTTGATTGTCTTCCTTCAGATGGATGGGAAGTTGCTGTGTCTCGTATTGATGTGTATTGACACCTCTTGTCAGGGTATAACCTTCGGCATCAGTCAAAGGATAATGAACCGTGTCGCATCGGCAAATGCCAGCTGTCTCGTCTGTAAGTTCCACAGCTAGTGCTACATTCTGTATGCCGATGTATGCTTTTGTGCGAAGTCCGATATAGAGTGTTGCGTCAATATCCTTTTGAACTTGTGGCAGGTCGAAACAAATGGTGTCACGCCTGTCCCATCCTTCTAAAGGCAGAGGCTTGTAGCTGTGCAGTAGTGTACTTTTGTTGCAAGCAGCAAGAAATAAGCCCATAGAAAACCAAAGAGCACGGCGCATCATTCTGGACGATTGTCGTTGTGATGTTGTCTGTTCTTGTGCTTCTTCTTGCGTTTCTTCTTGTCGAAGCGGTTGAGGTCTTCTTGTGTAGCGAGGTCTATTGGGCGTTCCGGCTCTTTATGTCCTCCTTCTTCGAGCGAGACAGGTTTTTCTCCGCGCTTGTTCATCTCGATGATGGCATGTGCCCGCTCGGCATTTATCGTGACGAGATTGGCAGGTGTGCGCTTGTCGGTAGAGTATGTGACGAGCCCTGCAAGGATGTCTGCCTTGAAGAAATAGTAGTCAGCATCTTGTGTGTAGAGCACCGTATCGCGTGTCGGCAGTTTATGGAAGGCTTCAACATACTGATCCACCTCATAGTTCATGCAACATTTCAGCTTTGCACATTGTCCTGCAAGCTTCTGCGGATTGAGGCTCAGGTCTTGGAAACGTGCAGCACTCGTGCCGACACTTTGGAAGTTCTTAAGCCATCCTGCACAGCATAACTCACGTCCGCAAGGTCCAAAGCCGCCAATTCTTCCGGCTTCCTGACGGGCTCCAATCTGTTTCATCTCAATGCGAACGTGGAATGTGTCTGCAAGAACTTTGATGAGTTGGCGGAAGTCTACTCGCCCATCAGCAATGTAATAGAAGATAGCCTTGTTGCCGTCTCCTTGGTATTCCACGTCTCCTATCTTCATTTCAAGGCCCAAGTCCTTGGCAATCTGTCGGCTTTGTATCATCGTGTCGTGCTCGCGAGCCTTTGCTTCTGCATAGCGTTCCATGTCATTAGGTCGAGCTAAGCGATATATCTTGCGTATTTCTTCGTTGGGCTTCAGGTTGGCGTGCTTCATTTGTAGTGGAACAAGCTTGCCTGTCAACGAGACAACTCCGATATCATGACCAGGGTTGGACTCCACAGCTACGATGTCTCCTTTCTTGAGAGGCAGGTTCTCGCAGTTGTGGAAGTAGGCTTTGCGAGTATTCTTGAACTGTACTTCGACCAAATCTGTGACTTCGCTATTGTTGGGGACGTCAGCCAGATAGTCGTAGGTATTGAGCTGGGCGTAGTGACCTGTATTGGCACTTTGAGCAGAAAAGCCGTGTCCTGTTTCGCCGCTGATGTATTGTTTATCCATTCTTTAGTAGTACTATCATCTTCAGAGCAAGGTCGAAGAACACCATTCGGGCGCTTACGTTTTGTGCGATATCACGTCCTGCATCGCTTAGCTCGTTCATGATGCCGACGACATTGCGTTCGTTGATGAACGGAGCGAAGCGTGTGCTGAAGTTCTCCTCTTCTCGTCCGAGGAAGTTTATCTGTGGTTGGTGAAAGTTATATATGAAGTTTTCGCGCAATTGTCCTTGGAAGTACTCGAGCATTCGCTTTTGGCGTTCTCGTCCAAGTTCTGCTACGGAGAGCGACCACGCTTGCAATTCCTTGACTCGACGAGCATAGCTGTGACGCATGAGCTGTATGAAGAGGTCGAAGAACTGCTGTTGCTCTGAGTCGCGTTGCATGCGTTTCAACGCTTCTGTGTAGCTGCCTTGAGCGATGTGAGCCAGCAGGTCTGCATCGTCTTGCTGCATGTCGTGACGCTCTTGCAAAGCCTTGCTGATAGTTTCTTCCGATAGAGCAGGGATGTTGATGCGTTGTACGCGACTCTGTATGGTGCCGAGCACGAGGTCTGGCTCTTGGCTAACAAGCAGGAAATGAGTGCCGACGGGAGGTTCCTCGATGAGTTTGAGGAGCTTGTTTCCCGTTTGTTCATTCATGCGTTCGGGCAGCCAGATGACGACGACTTTGCGGCCTCCCTGACTCGATTTGAGTGCCAACTTCCTCTGCAGATTGTCGCTTTCCTGCACATATATCGTGATTTGTTGGTTTTCGGC
>JAGCFN010000005.1 GCA_017650085.1 Bacteroidaceae bacterium
ATGGAAAGGGCAAAGCGTCAATGGGGGCGCTTGCTTTCGACAGTCGAGGTGGAAGGCGGCACGGAAGACCTGCAGACCATCTTCTATACCTCTTTATACAGGACTTTCCACAGCCCCTTCCAAGTGACAGACCGCATGATGCAGAACTACCTTGGAACCGACGGGAAACCCCATGAGGCAAAGGAATGGACGTACTACAGCTCCTGGTCGCTTTGGGACACCTATCGCACCAAGTTCCCCCTCATCACACTCCTCGACGAAGGGCACTCGGGCGACATCATGCAATCGCTCTCGCAACTCTATCTGACGGGCAAAAAGGACTGGAGCACGAACTATGAATGCGTGCCAACCGTTCGAACGGAGCACGCCATCGCAACCCTCCTCGATGCCTATAGGCAGGGCATCAACATTCCTTCTCTTCGAGATGCCTATCCCGGAATGGTGAAGGAAGTGAAGGGACTCAGCATGAAGAGCCCAGACCAATGCCTCGAGGCAAGTGGCGACTTCTGGTCGCTCGGACAGCTTGCAGAAGAACTGGGAAAGAAGGAAGATGCCGCAATGTGGACAAAACGAGGTCAGGAAGTATTCGACAGCATCTGGCCAAAAGAGTTCCAGAATATCGACGAGACTTACACCAAGATGAAAGGCAACGGCCTCTATCAGGGCACTCGCTGGCAATATCGCTGGGGCGCTCCGATGTACTTGCCCCGAATGATTGAACTCGTCGGCAAGAAGGAACTTGGAGAACAACTCCAGAAGTTCTTCAAGGAAGAGCTTTACAATCAGGGCAACGAGCCCGACATCCATGTGCCCTTCCTCTTTGCCCGACTCGGCTTGCCAAAGTTGACAGGAGGAATCGTCAGAACTCTTGCCACAGAAAGCATCACCCATCGCTATGGAGGCAACGACGCCTACCCCACTCCCTTTGTCGGTTGCGCCTTTGTGAACCAGCCTCGCGGCTATTGCTTCGAGATGGACGAAGACGACGGAGCCATGAGTGCCTGGTACGTTTTTGCCAGCATCGGCATGTATCCGCTGGTAGTCGGAGAAGCCGTCTATGAACTCTTCCCGCCCATCTTCGACAAAGTGATTTTGCATCTTGGAACCGACCAACAGACAACCGTTGTCATTCGCACGCAAGGCCGCACCTCCGAGAAGCAACTCGTCAAGAAAGTCACATGGAACGGCAAAACGCTCACGAACTTCCAAATTCCCGTCAAAGAACTCAAGAAAGGCGGAGAAATGGTGTTTATTTATTAAACATTGAAAATTGAAGATTGAAGATTGAACATTAAAGATTGAACATTGAAAATTGAAAATTGAAGATTGAACACATGAAGACGTATTCCCTTATTATCTTATTTCTTTCTTTTCTCATTTTCTTTACCTCTTGCGGACCTCAGAAGACTGAGAACACGGGAGGCAATCAGACCGAGCAAGACTCCGTTACCGTTCGCAGCATGCCCAACTACGCCTATACCGACACCATCATGCAAGGCAGTCACAAAGTGGTGTACACCATCACGAGCGAAGGTGTAGACGACCTGCCAATAGTGGTCGATGAAGATGGCGTCAAGTATAAGGACAACCGTTGGCAGCTCGTCATTACGAAGGACGGCAGCCAGCTCTTCAATCGCAGCTTCACGAAAGCCGACTTCAAGTCCAAGCTTTCAGAGGACTTCCAGAAGTACGGCATCATGGATGGCCTGCGTTACAATCATGCAGAGGAAGGCAAGTTGTACTTCAACACCTGTGTCAGCTTCCCGGAAAGCGATATGTCGTGCCCCTTCCTGCTCATCATCGGTCCCGACGGAAGCTATCGCCTGGAACCTGACACCACTTTCGACGAAGACGAGATGCCGGTTTAATCGGCACAAGCCCTATTCCCCGTCTTCCACAAAGACGTTCTTCACGGCATCGAGGTAGCCGTAGCCGTACACATTATCGGGCTGGAGATAGCTCGTTTCCGTCCATTCATTCCACGAATTTATGGTGATGAGAGGGTGCAGGTGAGGTCTCGCATCGAGATACGCCTTTGCCTTTCTCAGAGCTTGTTCAAAGCGTTCCGGGGTGTTGTCGCGAGTGACGGCACTCTTTCCTGTACGGGGACTGTTGTCCCATCCGATGCTGACATGAGGATAATAAGGAATGGTGAATTCCTTTTCCAACTTTTCCCACTCCTGATAAGCCTGCTCGAGGATGTTGGCATAATCGTCGTCAACATTAAGGAAATGACAGAACTGATAGTGCGACATGCTGTTAAAGCCGAGCTTCTTCACGAATTCATTACGAGGTTTGTCTGTCTTTGCCTCATCGAATCCGCTGTAATTGAACTGAGGAGCCCACATCGTGAAATGCAGTTCGAGGTCCGGGAAGCCAGCCTTCTTCACTTCCTTCCGGAACCATTTCAAGGCATCTTGAGCCTGCTCCACACCTCCTAATCCCTCGATGAAAGTCGAAAGTTCGTAAATCATGAACACAGGTTTGCCGTCTATCTTGTAGTAGTTGGGCTGACGGAAAAAGAGTTCGATGTTCCGACGGCACATCTTTTCGAAGGCTTCGCGACTCACCCCACCCCGCCAGATAATGTTGTTCTCGCCAAGATGGGCAATTCTGGTGTCCCAGTAGTTCTCGACATTGTGGTTGGCCCACATCAGATAGAACCGCATCTTGCTCGAGTTGCCGGCTTTCAGGAAACCGTTGGTGAGTGTCGTTTCCATGAAGGGTCGCTCGTCGAACCAGTACCAGTCGAAGATGAACACGTTCACGCCATGACTGGTGGCCTGCTCAATCTCCATTTCCATCACAGCCGGATCGGCTTCGTTGACATATCCCCAAAGCGGATGCCGGTTCCAATAGTGCCCAGGATTGCGCTTCTGCATGGTCATTACCGTTTCCCATTCGCCTATTCCAGAAGGCCAGAAAGGCCTCAAGCGCGGGTCATCGGCGGCATAGGCAGGATAGAGATAGGCTGCTACATCGTAAGTTCTCTTCGACTGGGCAAAGCTGGCAACAAGGGACAGAGCAAGGCTCAGGATAATGGCAGTTCTTTTCATGTTTTAACTATTAGGGTCTTTACTGTGGCCTCCAAGGCTTGAGGCGAGGAATGTATCGAGGAACATTTTTGCAGTACTCGTCATACTCTTTGCCAAAACGCTTGCGTAAACCAGGCTCTTCAGACAAAGGGAAATAGAGCATATTAATGATGAGGAACACCCCAGCCCAAATGCCGATAGCGACTGAACACAGCAACAAGGCTTCGCCCACAAGAATCAGGACGACGCCTGTAATCATGGGATTGCGAACATAGGCATAAGGGCCGGATGTTATCAGCTTCGTAGTAGAATCCCAAGGGGCAGGAGTGCCGTTTCCAAGCTTAGGGAACAATCTGACTGTCAAAACCGCCAACAAAATGCCCAGAAGAAGACATAGGGCGCCAATCAAGCATCTCCAAAACTGAAAACCTGCTGGATGCCAATCGGAAAGCCACAACAATATCGACGGGATAACGACACAAACAGGCACAGGCAAAGCCATTATCGCCTTAAACACCCTGAATGTCAAAGATTTCTTGTCCATATTGTTTCAATCACTTATGTGCCGACATGTTTCTGTTCAACGCTTCTCGCCCAGCATCAGTCATCAGTCCGCGAGATTCCAGGTCTCTGCATCTTTCCCTGTTGAGCTCAGTCCAATGACTGTTTTTGCGTCGAGGGGACAACCTTTGGGCCAACCTGCCATCGGGAAGCCTCTTGTTTGTGGAGTCTATCCATCCAAAGCAGAGTGCCTCCTCGACGATTTCGAGATATGGAAGACAATCCTGACGAGGAGTCTTAGACCTGTTGCAAGCCACCCAGCAGCACTTCTCTGAAAGGTGATTCGTCTTGAGCCATTCCCTCAGTTGACTTCGTTCTGTGAAGGTCAACAGATTGGTTATTTCCATACATTCCCCTATTTTGGGTGTAAAGTTACAAGTTATAATTCAAATAACAAAATTAAAAATCAAAAAGTTCGAAATGTGACGGCGATAAACACCCCAAGCGACATTTCCAAACTACTAACGTGATGTTGGCAAACTACTAACGTGAAGTTTGCGATTTACTAACGTGAAGTTTGCGATTTACCCACTAGTCGTTTGGCATTTACCTTGCAGATGTTTCCAGTCGGCTCGAGATGGCTTTGGAATCGGAACAAGAGAAATGAAATGAAACGGTAAACTCTTCGATAGTTTCAGAGCAGAGACAGAGGGGAAAATCAAGTTTTTCCGTTTTTGAAGTTCATCGTATTATAAAAAAATGTATATTTGAGCGAAAGTAACCGTTATATAACCTTAATCTATTCCTATCATGAGAAGATTTTACTCTTTTTTGCTCTTTGCAGCAATGTTGCTGAGCGGCTCCGCAGCCTTCGCGCAAGACTTGATAGAGGGCTACACACGCGTACTCTATCCGGAGGACATTCAGGAAGGAAAAGCGTACTTCATCATTAGCGACCGTACAAAGTTTGCCGGCAATTCGTCTGGCATTCCCAAGGGTATGTCCTACAAGCTGGACAAATACACAATCAGCTGGGACAAACCTGGAGAGGGCATCTTCTTCGTCTATTGGGGCGACTTCGACGAGAACGAGGAAGGCTTCCAATGGATTG
>JAGCFN010000048.1 GCA_017650085.1 Bacteroidaceae bacterium
ACTTTTTTCTGGGTATTAGTCGTTCCTTCCCTTCTTTCGGGCCTTTGAGGCCTCTCTGGCCTTGAGGGTTTACTCGGCTTCTCAGCAACTTCCGACTTTCCTTCGCTCTCAGTCTTCTCGGGCTTTTCTGGCTTGGCTTCAGCTGTTCCTCCACTCTCGCCAGCCGTTCCGCCACTCAGCTCGCCAGGCGTCTCTCCTGCGGTCTTATCGTCAACAGCGGATTGAACGCTGTCGGTAAGTCCCTTGGTGACGGTTTTCGATGGCGAATCGAAGAGCTTGTAGGTGGTACGCAAGACTTTGAACTCGGTTCTGCGGTTCAGGGAATGGCAGATTTCCTGCTTCTCCTCGTTCTCGAGAGCCGTGATGTATGCTTCCGTCAGAGTGTCGCCCTCGTTGAGGAAGTCGTAGGTGGCGGCAATTCGCTTTGTCACAATCTTCGGACGCTTCTCGCCATAACCCTTCGGAGAAAGACGGAGCGTATCAATTCCGTGCGCTATCAGGTAGTTAACAACGCTTTCTGCACGCCTCTGCGAGAGCTTCTCGTTGTACTCGTCCTTGCCTCGGAAATCACAATGGGAGGCCAGTTCGATGGTGACGTTGGGGTTCTCGTTCAGGAGGACTACAAGGCTGTCGAGCGCAACTTTGGAACTGTCCAAGAGGACTGCAGAGTCGAACTCGTAGAAGATGTTGCGAATGAGCACAGGATTCTCTATGCTGGCCAAGGGGAACTGCAGCGTGAATTCTTGGCTCACGCTACTTGTGTCGACGCTAAGTTCCTCTTTATGATTGAGATAGCCTTTGCAAGTGCCCAGGAAGACATAGTTGACTTTCGGCTTCACTTCCTGCTCGAAACTGCCGTCACCTCGAACGCTAAGCTTCAGGTAGGTCCCGTCGTCGCCAACCATATAGACAAGGCCTTCGGGCAGCTCGTAGCCGTCCTTCTCGTAAACCCAACCCTTGACGGTCTGGATGACCTCGGGATGCTCGAAACGCATGATGTGGTCCCAACCTCTTGCATCACCTCTGTTCGTGCAGAAGTACCCGCGATTGTGCAAGCCTTCGAAGGTCATTCCGAAGTCGTCTCCGCTGGAGTTCATGGGGTACTTCAGGTTCTCGAGCGTCCAATCGCCAAGGCTGTCTTGGACGGCTTTGATGATGTCCAGACCGCCCATACCCACATGTCCGTTACTCGAGAAATAGAAGTCTCCATTGGGACGGAACGCTGGGAACATCTCGTCGCCAGGCGTGTTGATAGGCCATCCGGCATTCTCCACACCACCAAGCCCGTGGTCGGTCAGGGCAATCTTCCAGATGTCGAAACCTCCTTGACCTCCTGGCATATCGCTTGTGAAGTAGAGCCAATTTCCATCCGGACTGACGGCAGGATGAGCATAACTGGAGAGTGTGTCTTTCGAGATTTGCAGCAGTTGTGGCTTGCTCCAAGCGGCATCACTACGGGAACTGGTGTAGATTTGGGCAAAGCGGGGATAATCTGCGTCATAAGTGCAGACCGTCAGGTACATCGTCTTGCCATCCGGAGAGAAGCAACAAGCACCTTCCTCGTATTCGCTATTCAAGTCGCCCTCTACAGTTTCAACAGGTTCCCACTTGCCTTTATCGTCCTTCTTCGTAAAGAAGATGTCAGCACTCTTGGTGCCCGTAACGCCACTTATCTCGTTACCTTTAGCGTCATTTCTGGTGCTGGTAAAGTAGAGCATGTCGCTGTCGTCACCCAAAAGAGCAGGACTGAAGTCGCTTCTTCGGCTGGTCAGTATCGGCTCCTTCTTGATGTTGTAAAGCGAGAAGGTATTCTTCCACTTTGGCGCAAGTTCACATCCCTTTAACCCATTGAGTGCCAATGTGTCGTTCGGGACTTTCTCAAGGAAGGCTTCATATGCTTTGACGGCACTCTTGTAGTCCCCATTCTTCTGATGAAGCTGGCCAAGATAGAGTAAAGCCATAGAGTCCGGATAACCATAACGGACTGCGTTCTGATAGGCTCCGATGGCTTTTGCCGTGTAGTTGATGCGACGATAGCATTGTGCCATCTTCCAAGCTCGCTGTCCTCGTTTGTCCTTGTCCTTCGTCTGGGTGCGTGAATAAGCCTTCTTGTATTCGGCTGCAGCATCGAAATACTCGCCGATAGCATAGAACTGGTCGCCCTTCTTGACGTGGACTTCAGGCGTACAAGCAACTACAAGAAGCGAGAGAAGAATATATCGTAGAAGCGTCTTCATAACTTAATATATCATTATATATATAACGTATAAAGGCGCGTTTTATTGTATGTTTGGCTGTTTGTTGTCTTTCAGGACGGCCAGAACGATGTCCGAGACCATCTGTTTCAGTTCTTCGAGGAAAGTCTTGGCTTCGTATTCGTGACGTTCTATCTGCCGTAGTTTCTTCTCCCAACGTCCTGTCAGTTCTGCACTCTTGAGCAACTCCTCGTGAATGAGGTCGATGAGTTCAAAGCCCGTTTGTGTCGGATGAAGCGAAGAACGTTCCCTGCGAATGTAGTTACGGCGGATGAGGGTTTCGATGATGGCTGCTCTGGTACTTGGCCGGCCAATTCCATTCTCCTTTAAAGCATCCCTGAGTTCTTCGTCCTCTACAGTCTTGCCAGCAGTTTCCATTGCTCGAAGCAAAGTGGCATCCGTGTAGGGTTTGGGTGGTGTAGTCCATTTCTCAGCAAGAGAGGGGATGTGCGGTCCGCTTTCGCCCTTCTCAAAGACGGGTAGCAGCCCTTGCTCATTTTCTTCCTCACTTGTTTCAACCTTCTTCTTGAAGACGACTTTCCAACCTTCTTCGATGATTACCTTACCTGTTGTTCGGAAGAGGATTTGCTTGTCGTCGGAGGGCTTCACTTCGCCCGTCACTGTTGTTGTCTCGAACTTACAATCGTCGTAGAAGGCTGCGATAAAGGCTCTTGCAACAAGGTCGAACACCTTCTGCTCCAGTTCTGTGAGGTTCTGGGGAATGACGCCAGTTGGGATGATGGCATGGTGGTCTGTCACCTTCGAGTTGTCAAACACCTTCTTCGACTTGCGTAAAGGTTTTCCGCCACCTAGGGGACGAATGAGGTCGGCATAAGGAGCCACGCCTGCAAACTTTGTCTGGTAGAGACCATTCATGGTTTGGGGGCATTTCGGATAAACATCATCCGGCAAGAAAGTCGTGTCAACACGGGGATAGGTCGTGACTTTCTTCTCGTAGAGGCTTTGGATGATGGAGAGCGTTTGCTCGGCTGAAAGGCCAAGTTTCTTGTTGCAATCCACCTGAAGTCCAGTCAAATCATAAAGCCTTGGAGGTGCTTCAGTTCCTTTCTTCTTCTCAACGGAAAGAATTGTGAAAGGTTTTTCCTTGATGCTTTCGATAATTGCTTTGCCTTCGGCTTCAGTCGTGTATTCCAGAGGCTTGTAGATGATGCCTTTCGGTTTCTGCTTCTTACCTTTTTCCAAAGCTGCGGCAACTGCAGCAGCATCTTCCGCTTCGGCTTCTTCGTCACGTTCAATCGCGTTGAATTTCGTGTCGCGATAAAGCGTGGAGAGCACCCACGACTGCTTGGGGACGAAGTTGTCTATTTCTCTCTGGCGAGCCACGACAAGAGCGAGGGTAGGGGTTTGCACTCTGCCCACACTAAGCACTTGCCGTTTGCCTGCAGCATATTTTAATGTATAGAGTCGCGTGGCATTCATTCCGAGCAGCCAATCGCCTATGGCACGCATCAGGCCCGCTTCGTAGAGGCCTTGATATGCACTTTGATCCTTGAGTGTCTGGAAGCCTTCCTTGATGGCTTCTTCTGTCAGACTGTTCACCCAAAGTCGCTTGACGGGACACTTTGCCGCAGCTTTTTGCATCACCCACCGTTGGATGAGTTCACCTTCTTGCCCGGCATCACCGCAATTTATGATTTCATCGGCCTTCTGGAAGAGTCCTTCGATGATGCCGAACTGCTTTTCGACTCCCTTGTCCTGCTTGAGTTTGATGCCGAAACGAGGTGGAATCATGGGCAATTGACTGAGGCTCCAGTTCTTCCACATTGGGGTGTATTCGTGTGGTTCCTTCAGCTCGCAGAGGTGGCCGAAAGTCCAGGTCACCTGATATCCGTTGCCTTCCAGGTAGCCGTCCTTCGTGCTTTTGGCTCCCAGAATATTGGCGATTTCACGGGCCACAGAGGGTTTCTCGGCAATACAAACAATCATTTTATTCTGTTTTGACTGCAAAGTTACGAAATATTTCTTAATTCTTAACTCATAATTCTTAATTTCTTCGTATCTTTGTGCCAGTTATGGAGCCACTCATCACTTTCATCGTCACCTATCACAACGAGCCTGAAGCCTTTCTGCAGGCTTGTTTGGAGAGTATCCAGGCCCTTCCTCTCCGAGAGGATGAGGTGGAGATTCTGGTCGTGGATGATGGTAGCGAAGTGCTTCCAACCTTTGCCGGAAAAGCGGGAATCCGTTATATCCGGCAGGAGCAGGCTGGGCTTTCTGCGGCTCGGAACAAGGGAATCAAGTATTCTCAGGGGCAATATCTGCAGTTTGTGGATGCTGATGACTATATCTTCCCAACCGTATACGAGAAGGTTCTCGAGCAAATCAGGGACAACAATCCGGATTTGGTCCTCTTCAAGATGACGAAAAAAGCCGCGAAAGCCACTAAATGTACCTCGAAGAACACTTCCGGACCTCACTTCCTCCAGCATCACAACCTGAGGGCAGCTGCTTGGGGGTATGCTTTCAAGCGTGAGATTCTTGACGATTTGCGGTTCTATCCAGGCATTTTTCACGAGGATGAACTCTTCACTCCGCAGATTTTCTTGAGGGCAAACACCTTGGTTGACCTTGATGCAAAAGCTTACTTCTACCGTCAGCACGAAGGTACAATCACACACTCGAAATCCTCCGATAAAGTCCGTAAACGTCTGGATGATATCCATTTTACTCTTAGAGAGTTATGTGCTTTGGATAATCCTTTGCTTAATCGCCGTATTAGACAGTTGACGCTGGACTATCTGCAGAGGATTTGGACCTTGACACATAGCCCTCGAGAACTTCGCCGTCGCATGAAAGAACTGCGGAAAGAAGGTTTCCTTCCCTTGCCTGTCCGCTTCTATTCCTTGCGATATTTCCTGGCCAGTCTTTTCGAGTAGAAAAACATGGCGTGGTTAAAATCGAAACATCACGTTTGAAGATGGCAAACTACTAGTGTCAAGTTGGCGATTTACTAGTGTTAAGTTTGCAATTTACTAGTGTTACGTTTGGAATTGTATAGTGTTACGTTCGCAAACATGACGTGTGTCGCTTGGGTTTTACATTATTCAATAAAAATCTTATCGTTTATTTGCATTACTCTTGCTTTTTTCGTAACTTTGCAAAGCAAAATATGGACTTAATTCATGCAAAACATTAGAAATTTCTGCATTATTGCCCACATTGATCACGGAAAAAGCACGCTGGCAGACCGTTTGCTGGAGTACACGAAGACCATAACCGTGACCAAGGGCCAGATGCTCGATGATATGGACCTGGAACAGGAGCGCGGAATCACCATCAAGAGTCATGCCATTCAGATGGAATACACGCTCGACGGACAGAAATACATTCTTAACCTTATCGATACTCCGGGACACGTTGACTTCAGCTACGAGGTGAGTCGAAGTATAGCGGCTTGCGAAGGTGCTCTCTTGGTAGTGGATGCCACTCAAGGCGTTCAGGCTCAGACCATTAGCAACCTCTATATGGCTATCGATCACGACCTCGAAATCATTCCCGTCATCAACAAGTGCGACATGCCAAACGCTATGCCGGAAGAGGTTGAGGACGAAATCGTGGACCTGATTGGCTGCAAACACGAGGAAATCATTCGTGCCAGCGGTAAGACCGGAATGGGTGTGGAGGATATTCTCAGGGCAGTTGTGGAGCGCATCCCCTGTCCCAAAGGCGACGAGAAAGCTCCCCTTCAAGCCCTCATCTTCGACTCGGTTTTCAACTCTTTCCGTGGCATTATCGCTTACTTCAAGATTGTCAACGGCACGATGAAAAGCGGAGACCAAGTGCAATTCATCAATACGGGAAAGGAGTACAAAGCCGACGAAATCGGAGTTCTGAAGATGGATATGGTGCCCCGACAAGTCCTTCATTGCGGAGACGTGGGTTACATCGTATCGGGCATCAAGACGGCAACGGAGGTGAAAGTGGGCGATACGATTACGACGGTTGAGAATCCTTGCAAGGAAGCCATTTCTGGCTTCGAGGAGGTGAAGCCGATGGTCTTCGCTGGCGTGTATCCCATTGAGACAGAAGACTTTGAGAACCTGCGCGCTTCGCTCGAGAAGTTGCAGCTCAATGATGCCAGTCTCACCTTCACTCCAGAGAGTTCCGTGGCTCTGGGCTTCGGTTTCCGTTGCGGTTTCCTTGGCCTATTGCACATGGAAATTATTCAGGAAAGGCTCGACCGCGAGTTCAATATGGACGTCATCACCACCGTCCCCAACGTGTCTTACCTTGTTTATGATAAGCAGGGAGTATGCACAGAAGTGCACAACCCAAGCGGAATGCCCGACCAGACACTTATCGACCACATCGAGGAACCTTACATCCACGCCTCTGTCATTACGACTGCCAACTACATCGGGCCCATCATGACGCTCTGTTTGGGAAAGCGAGGTGAACTCCTGAAACAGGAATACATCAGCGGAAATCGTGTCGAACTGCAATATGCGATGCCCCTCGGCGAGATAGTCATCGACTTCTACGACAAGCTCAAGAGCATCTCGAAAGGCTATGCTTCGTTCGATTATCATCAGGACGGCTACCGTCCCAGCAAACTCGTCAAGATGGATATCCTCCTCAACGGAGAGCCCGTCGACGCACTTTCCACTTTGACACATTTCGACAATGCGGAGACCTTTGGCAGAAGGATGTGCGAGAAGCTCAAGGAACTCCTTCCACGCCAACAGTTCGACATCGCCATTCAAGCTGCCATCGGAGCAAAGATTATTGCTCGCGAAACTGTGAAGCAGGTTCGTAAGGACGTTCTCGCAAAATGCTACGGAGGTGATGTGAGCCGTAAACGCAAACTCCTTGAAAAACAGAAGAAAGGCAAGAAGCGCATGAAGCAGATTGGCAACGTCCAAGTTCCGCAGAAAGCCTTCCTTGCAGTCCTTAAACTAGACTAAACCACCCTAAAACTAACCACCCTCAAACAAAACAAATATGGACAATCGTCGCGATATCGCAAAGGAAATAGCCCGCATCTACTGCCCTTTGACTCCGCTTGGAGTCGACATGCTGGCTAATATCCTCGTCCCAATGAAGTTCCAGAAGGGCGACACCATCCTGAAGGAAGGGAATGTCTGCAACGCCCTCTATTTCGTCGAGAAAGGCATGGTCCGGCAGTATTACTACAAGAACAAGAAGGATGTCACCGAGCACTTCTCGTTCGAGGGGCGTATCGTCTTTTGCATCGAGAGCTTGCTCAAGCAGGAACCAAGCCGTCTGATCGTCGAAGCTCTGGAAGCCACAACGCTCTATGCCATTCCCTATGACATCCTCCTCGGACTGATGGTACGCAATCAGGAGATGGAAATGCTCTATCGGAAGATACTCGAACATGTTGCCATCAGCAGCCAAGAACATGCTGACAGTCAGCGTTTTGAGAATGCATCAGAACGTTACGAGAGGCTGCTCAGGGAGAAACCGGAAATCATTCTCAGGGCTCCGATGGTCCACATCGCCAGCTTTTTGCAGATGACTCCCGAGACGCTGAGCCGTGTTCGTGGAGCAGCAACTCTCGGCTCGAACAAGAACAACGCACCTCGCGACTTGAACAATCCTTGGTGGACCAATTCCAATCCGAAGTAATAACAAGCGTTATGAAAAGAAGAAGAATCATCAAAGTAAAAGACAAGACATTCGCCATATCCATTTCCGAGAGGGCGATAAAGAGTCAGATAAGGCATGTAGCAGAAAGAATCAATCGTGATTACGAAGGCAAAGAGCCCATCTTCCTGGCTGTACTGAACGGCTCGTTCATCTTCGCAGCCGACCTCCTTCGCGAGATTGATGTGCCATGCGAGATTTCCTTCATCAAGCTGTCTTCTTATGTGGGCACAAACACAACGGGTAAAGTCCGCGAGGTAATCGGCTTGAACATAGACATTACGGGCCGTCCGGTCATTATCGTCGAGGACATAATCGATACGGGATTGACGATGGCCCACATGCTCGAGACCCTCAAACAGCAGAATCCCGAGAGTATCAACATCTGTACACTCTTGCTCAAGCCATCCAAACTGAAGGTGGATCTCGACATCCGTTACTGCTGCAACCAGATTCCCGACGATTTCGTGGTGGGTTACGGATTGGATTACGACGGTTTTGGACGCAACACAAAAGACATTTATACTTTAATATAAAATATGAAGAACATTATCATTTTCGGTGCCCCAGGTTCAGGTAAAGGCACTTACAGCGACGAGATTGTAGAACGTTATGGCATGGGACACATCAGTACAGGCGATGTGCTTCGTGCGGAAATCAAGAACGGAACAGAGCTTGGGAAGATTGCCCAGGGCTATATCTCGAATGGTCAGCTCATTCCCGACGACCTCATGATTGAGATTCTGGCCAAGACCTACGACGCCCAGCCTGCTGGCAAAGGCGTCATTTTCGACGGCTTCCCCCGTACAATCGCTCAGGCAGAGGCCCTCAAGAAGATGCTCGCAGAGCGCGGCCACGAGTTGGGAATCATGATTGAGCTGGTTGTCGAGGAGGACATCCTTATGTTCCGTCTGCTTCGTCGTGCCAAGGAACAAGGGCGTGAGGATGACAACGAGGAAACCATCAAGAAGCGTTTTGCAGTCTATCAGAACCAGACGGCTCCCCTGATTGACTGGTTCGAGAAGGAGGGCATCCGTCACACATTCCGTTGGGCCGACACTCCCAACAAGGAAGACATGATAGCCTCCATCTTCAAATTCCTCGACACACAGAAATAATGGCAGAAAGCAACTTCGTAGATTACGTAAAGATTTGCTGCCGTTCGGGTAAGGGTGGCAGAGGTTCCATGCACATGCATCGTGCCAAATACGTTCCCAATGGCGGACCGGATGGCGGAGATGGTGGGCGTGGGGGGCATGTGTATCTGCGAGGCAACCACAACTACTGGACACTTCTGCACCTCCGCTTCGAGCGTCATGTTTTTGCCGGTCACGGTGGCAACGGAGGTCCCAGCGGTAGCACAGGAGCAGATGGCGAGGACCGTTACATTGATGTCCCTTGTGGCACAGTCGTTTACGATGCCGAGACGGGAGAATACCTCTGCGACGTGACCGACGACGGACAAGTCGTGATGCTCCTGAAAGGAGGTCGTGGAGGCATGGGCAATAAGCACTTCGCCACCTCCACGAATCAGGCTCCTCGCTATGCTCAGCCGGGCGAACCGATGGAGGAACGGACCGTCATCCTTGAGTTGAAACTGCTTGCCGATGTGGGACTCGTGGGTTTCCCCAATGCGGGAAAGAGTACATTGCTCAGTTCCCTGTCGAGCGCTCGTCCAAAGATAGCAGGCTATCCCTTCACCACGATGGAACCCTCGCTCGGCATAGTGTCCTATCGCGACGGACAAAGCTTCGTGATGGCCGACATTCCGGGCATCATCGAGGGTGCTTCCGAAGGCCGTGGCTTGGGACTCCGTTTCCTGCGCCATATCGAGCGCAATTCGCTCCTGCTCTTCATGGTACCCGGCGATACTGACGACATCCGTCACGAGTATGAGGTGCTGCTTGGCGAATTGCGCAACTTCAATCCGGAAATGCTTGAAAAACAGAGGGTTCTTGCCATCACGAAGAGCGACCTGCTCGACGACGAATTGCAGGAGATGCTCTCCGAAGACCTGCCCGATGACTTGCCCTATGTTTTCATCAGCGCGGTTACGGGTAGCGGTTTGAGCGAACTGAAAGACCTGCTTTGGACGGCCCTGAACAGCGAGAGTAACAAACTTGCGGCTATCACCCAGCAGGAGACCATCGTGCATCGCAACAAGGACCTTGCCGCGTTCCGTCAGGAGCTGCTCGACGAGGGCGAAGACGAAGAGATAGAAATCCTTGATGACGACTACATTGAGGATGCCGACGAGTTGGAAGACTTCATATACGACGAGGATGATGAAGGGTAACCTCATCATCTATAGGACACCCTCTTGGCTGACGGCTTTCACGACGGGCAAGGGCAGTGGGGTGGAGGAGCTCGGTTTCCAACTTGAGGACCTCGCTCTCCCTCGTCAGGTACATTCGGATAATGTCCTGTGGATGCGTGAAGCTGGGCGACCTGAAGCCACCGATGCCGTCATCACAGACAAGCCTGGCCTTCCGGTTTGCGTCAAGACCGCCGACTGCATCCCAGTCCTTCTTTACGATTCTAGGCAGCGCATAGTGGCAGCCGTCCATGCGGGTTGGCGAGGTACAGTCTCACGCATCGTGCAGAAGACCATCCGGGAGATGCATCCCCTCGATCCCAAGGACTTGCACGCCATCATCGGTCCGGGCATCTCGCTCCACTGGTTCGAGGTCGGCGACGAAGTCTACGAAGCCTTTCGCGAGGCAGGTTTTCCGATGGAGCGGGTGGCTAAGCGTTTCCCGCACGAAGCACTCCCCCAAAGGGGGAGCGAGGAGGGGGCTTCCTGGCACATCGACCTCTGGGATGCAAACCGCTGGTTGCTCGAACAGGAAGGCGTCGAAGACATCTTCGTTGAAGGCACATGCACTCGAACTTCAGAAGATTTCTACAGCGCCCGTCGCGAGACCATCAACACCGGGCGAAACTACAACGGAATCTATATCAATTCATAGTCCATAGTTCATTGTTAAGGGATGAAAAGAGTTTTACTTTGCTTGCTTCTTCAATTTTTCATTTTCCATCTGCCTTTTACGATGGTATTCGCTCAGGACGATACTCCTGACATCGACGAGTGGCAGGTTATGCGGGTGGAAGCGGCAAAAGACCCCTTTGCCAATCGCGACCAGTTCACGATAAACTTTGCAAACTATACTGTCGAGGAGTGGTGCTATCCGCTTCCCGGAGCCAAGATGAACAGTCCCTATGGAGGCTCGCGACATCATGGTGGAACTGACTTGCAGACTTTCGCTGGCGACACGACCAGAGCTGCCTTTCCAGGCGAAGTCATCCTTTCCGGACCGTATTATGCCTACGGGAACTGCGTCATCCTCCGTCATGCAAACGGCCTGGAGACGATGTATAGCCATCATTCGCGCAACTTGGTCAAGGTAGGGCAGTGGTTGCAGGCAGGCGATCCTGTGGGTTTGGAGGGCCATACAGGCCGTGCGACTGGCGACCATCTGCATTTCGAGACGCGAGTCAGAGGCAGGTCGTTCGATTCCTCTCGCATCTTCGACCACGCGAACCACACCCTTATCCGCCAGATCGTTGTTGTATCGAAGCAGAAGAACGGCACCCTGAAATTCTCTTCGGCAAAAGTTGAGTAGCATATTTCTTAGTTTAGAATTGAGTGTTTAGCGTTTAGAGTCAGTTAAAAGTTGACTAGTTCGGACGGATTTTGAACTCTGGCTTTGCCGCCTAAGTCTCTCTTCGCTGCTTCCGCATGTCAAGGCTTTCAAACGCCTCCACAACGGCGTGTTTAGGAAAATAGTTACGTAACGAGACACAAAAATAAAGCCCCCGCTTTTGGCGAGGGCTTTGCTATTCAAACTCGGATGTTTATCCGAGGGATTTGATGGTGGCTTCGAGGGCTGAGATTTTGCTCTGGGCATCGGCGAGCTTCTTGCGCTCCAGTTCAACGACCTGGGCAGGGGCGTTCTGCACGAAACGTTCGTTCTGCAACTTCTTCTCGATGCCTGCCATGAAGCCTTGCAGACGTT
Organism: Bacteroidaceae bacterium; assembly: GCA_017650085.1. Taxonomy (GTDB): domain Bacteria; phylum Bacteroidota; class Bacteroidia; order Bacteroidales; family Bacteroidaceae; genus Physcousia. Next base: position 11,900 of record JAGCFN010000048.1, read on the forward strand.
TGATTTCCGCCTCGGCTTTCTCGCGCTCAGCATCTGCGTCAATCAGGCTGCCAATAGGCACTGCGTACTCGTCGGTACCAACGAGGAAGGCCTGCGTGCCTTCGCCTTTCTCGGCAATCGGCTCTATCTGGCTCAAGCCTGCGAGCTTCACGATGATGTCGGCTAGGGCAGGGATGCTGGTCACGCCGTTCTTGGCAGCTCCCACAACCTGCATTGCCAGTGGTTCGCGAGGCGAGATGTTCTTGCTCTGACGCACGGCACGAACTCCGCTGACTATCTGCTTCATCTCCTCGACCTTGGCGATGAGTATGGCATCTTCCTTCGTCGCAGCAGAGGTCTTGAAGACGGAGATCATGAGGGATTCGCCCTCTTTTCTGTCGGCAATGTGTTGCCATAATTCCTCCGTGATGAATGGCATGAAGGGATGTATGATATGCATGAGCTGGTCGAAGATGTCGAGCGTGGCAGCGAGTGTCTTGGCGTCGGTGGGAGCCTGATAGGCGGGCTTAATCATCTCGAGGTACCAGCCGCTGAACTCGTCGGTGAAGAGCTTGAAAGCTGCCATGAGTGCCTCGTTCAGGCGGTACTTGCTGTAGAGGTCGTTTATCTCGGCATAGGTGGCGTTGAGCTTTGCCTGCATCCACTGGATGGAAGCGGCGTTGGCTTCGGGTTGCGCGAGGTTGGCAGAGACTTCCCAACCCTTGACGAGACGGAAGGCGTTCCACATCTTGTTGCAGAAAGCCATGCCCTGAGCACAGAGGGCGTCGTCGTAGAGAATGTCGTTGCCTGCAGGCGCGGCGAGCATCATGCCCATGCGAACGCCGTCGGCTCCGTACTTCTCAATGAGTTCCAGCGGGTCGGGCGAATTGCCGAGCGACTTGCTCATCTTTCGTCCCAGCTTGTCGCGCACAATGCCCGTGAAATAGACGTTGCGGAAGGGAATGTCGCCCATGTACTCCATGCCAGCCATTATCATGCGAGCCACCCAGAAGAAGATGATGTCGGGCCCCGTCACGAGGTCGCTGGTGGGGTAGTAGTAGCTGATTTCCTCGTTGCCAGGATTGTTGATGCCGTCGAAGAGCGAGATGGGCCAGAGCCAAGAGGAGAACCAAGTGTCGAGGGCGTCTTCGTCGCGATGGAGCATATCCATTGTGATGTCCTTGCCGAACTTCTCCTGAGCCTTTGCCAAAGCCTCTTCAGGCGTGAGGGCAACGACGAAACGCTCTTCGTCTTCTCCCTCAATAAAATACGCTGGGATGCGGTGTCCCCACCAAAGCTGACGACTGATGCACCAGTCCTGAATGTTCTCAAGCCAGTTCTTGTAAGTCGTGACGTATTTCGTGGGATGGAACTTCAGTTTGCACTCCATTACAGGCGGCAGAGCGATGTCGGCCATGTGCTGCATGGAGAGGAACCACTGCTTGCAGAGGCGCGGCTCGACGGCAGTGTCCTGATTGCGCTCTGAGTAGCCCACCTTGTTCTCGTAGTCCTCAACTTTCTCAAGCAGTCCAGCAGCATCGAGGTCTTTCACAATCTGCTTGCGGCAATCCATGCGATCCATGCCCACATAGAGCGGACTCTGCTCGGAGATTGTGCCGTCGGGATTGAAGATGTCGATGGTCTCGAGATTGTGCGTCTTGCCGAGCTGGTAGTCGTTCACGTCGTGGGCAGGCGTCACTTTCAAGCAACCTGTACCGAACTCGATATCCACATAGCGGTCCTCGATGACTGGAATGACGCGGCCCACCAGAGGCACGATGACTTTCTGTCCGCGAAGCCACTGGTTCTTCGGGTCTTTGGGATTGATACACATCGCAGTATCGCCCATAATCGTCTCGGGACGCGTGGTGGCAACAACGGCATAGTAGCCCTTAGCGTCCTTGTGGATGACGGAACCTTCCTCTGGAGTTTCCGGGATATTCAGACTCTCTTGGGTCGCTACGTAGTATTTCAGATAATACAACTTGCTCTTCTCATCTTTGTAGATGACTTCTTCGGTAGAGAGAACGGTCTGAGCCTTCGGGTCCCAATTGACCATGCGCAGGCCACGATAGATAAGGCCTTTGTCGTAGAGGTCGCAGAAGACTTTGAGCACACTTTCGCTACGCTTTTCGTCCATCGTGAAGGCTGTGCGGTCCCAGTCGCAACTTGCTCCGAGTTTGCGGAGTTGCTTCAGGATGATGCCTCCGTGCTCTTCCGTCCAAGCCCAAGCGTGCTTCAGGAACTCCTCGCGAGTCAGGTCGCGCTTCTTAATGCCCTGCTCAGCCAAGCGGTTCACCACCTTAGCTTCGGTAGCAATGGAGGCATGGTCTGTTCCAGGCACCCAGCAAGCGTTCTTGCCATCGAGGCGAGCCTTGCGAATCAGGATGTCCTGAATCGTATTGTTGAGCATGTGTCCCATGTGGAGCACACCCGTCACGTTTGGTGGCGGAATGACGATGGTATAAGGTTCGCGGTTGTCGGGCTTGCTCGCAAAGAGCTTATGGTCTGTCCAGTACTGATACCATTTTGCCTCGACCTCAGCGGGGCTGTATTTCGTAGCTAATTCCATATAGAGTTTATGTGTTTATGAGTTTATAAGTTCAATCAGATATGTTATGAAAAAGTATAACCAATGTGTGATGATGCCTGCCACAATGCCTCCGACGAAGGTGCAGATAAAACTGCGGGAAATGAAGTGACGATAGCCCAGCGAATCGAGCGTGGCAGCATCTGCACTCAGGAAGCCGCTCCAGCACATTCCCATCGCTGTGAAGACGGCAATCGCGTTGCTGTCGATAATGCCCTTTGCCATCATCTCGGGGATGAGACCAAGCGCAGCACCCACAGTACCGAGAGCCGTGATGGGGAAGGCCACGAGTTCGCTCGCATTGAAGCCAAAGAGCCACTTGAAGACGAAGCCTGCCTTGCTGGCCAAGAGCGGAAGGAGTTCTGTGCCCTGATAAGCGCCTCCTGTATAAGTTCCCGTCTCGGGGTCTCCTCCGAAAGTAAACATCATGACAAGCGTCGAGATGATGAGCACGCCAGGAATGATGGCAAGGCCGACTTCTACGCCACTCTTGCCGCCATCGAGCAGGGCATCGAGCACGCGAACGAAAAGCGTCTGTCGCGGGTCGTCGGGAACGGTTTCGTAAGGAGTACGGCCCCTCTCCATCTCCCCTGAGGGGGAAAGAACGTCTTCGTCCTTGTACTCTGGATATTCTTTAAGCACGAGCCTTTGCATTAGTCTTGTGGCAGTGATGCTGCCAATGATGGCTCCTACTAGTCCGTAAAGCGGTTCGGTATAGAAGCCGTGTCCCATCATGAAGATGATGACGAGCAAGCCCATCGCATAACTGCCTGCATAATTCACGAGACTGATGTGCTGGTAGCGCTTGAAGTAACGGGCAAACAGGGGATTCTTCGCCACGGAGATAATGACAGGCTTATCGCTAAGAAACGTCATTAGGGCTCCTGCGGAAGAAACTCCAGGCAGGTTGAAGAGAGGTCGCAGCACGGGCTTGAGCATCTTTTGCAGTAAATCAACAACGCCAAACACGCTGAAGATACGACTCAAAGCTCCAGTCAGCACGCACATTGCCATCAGGTAGAAGACGGTATTGAGCAAAAGGTCGTGAGCCGTCCTCATTATCGTATTGAGCATGTTCGTGAAACCCATCACGGAAGACAGGTAGCCGAAAAGCACTACAACAACTATCAAGCAAGGTATGCCGCGAGGAATCTTTTTCATTTCTTAGAATATCTTACCACAAATGCGGAAGTTCAGTACGGGATAAGCTTTTATTTTCGTTACGACCTTCAGCAGTTTGGCATTATCGCCTCCTGCATTGGTGTCCTCAACAGCCAAGCCGTTGCAATAAACAGAGGGCTTTCCCCACAGAACGCAGCCAAGGTCCATCTTCAGACCGACCCTGCCCTTTGGAACTGCACGCCCCAGTCCAATGCCCAAGTAAGTCTTGACGGGCTTGACTTTCAGCTTGGCATTTATGTTGCCCTCCTCGTCGGGTTGGAGCAGATAATCTCCCAAAGCCGGCCCGTAGTTCTGCATCTTGTAATTGGGATTCGCGGCGTTGTATTCGTTTATGGCCAGATTGGCTTTTGTCACTTCTGGTATCGGCTCGACATTGTAGATGTCCATCATCTCGTCGGAACCGAAGTAAACCCCAGCCGTAACGTGAAAACTCGTAATCATTGGAAGGGGGGTAACATTGACCAGCACTTTGCCGCCTTTCATCAAGGGCTTTGCTTTGAAGGGAACCTTCTTGATGTCACCCAAAGGCTGATTCATGCCAAGCGAAGTGTTGAACTTGAATCCGGGAAACATCGTGTAGCCAGCTTGTATGTCGATAAAAGACGTGAATGGCACACTTGCATCGATGCCTACCCCAAACGTGCCCACATCCACTCCGATAGCAAGGTGGTTGAGAATGTGTAAATCCTTTTGGGCAGATGCGTTGGAGAGCATCATAAATGCTGCGACGAGGGATAGGAGAGCCTTTTTCATAAAAGGAGGTATTTAGTCGTTTATCTCGAAGTAATTCTCGAGAATCGTTTGTGCTTGTTTCTCCTTGTTGTCGATGTCGTGAATGACCTTTCCATGCTCGAGGAGAACAATGCGAGGACAGATATCGACGGTATGCTGGAGGTTGTGACTGCTGACGAGAATCGTTGCGCCAGTCTCCTCGTTGTACTTCTTCAGCAAGTGCTTGATGGCATTCTGGCTGCTTGGGTCAAGGAAATTGAAGGGCTCGTCGAGAATGAGAACTTGGGGCTTCAAGAGCATTGCTGCCATGATGCCAACCTTCTGCTTGTTGCCTGCGCTAAGCGTACGGATGAGTTTCTTCTGTCCTGCCAATTCGTCTGCCATGAAGTGTTGGTACTGAGCCAAAAACTCCTGCAACTCCTCGTCGCTTGTATTGGTGAGGCGGGCAATGAACTGGAAGTATTCGTCCGGAGTCAGGTAGTCGATGAGAAATCCTTCGTCAACAAAAGCACCCGTCCAGTCTTTCCATTCTTCTGTCTCAGCAACGTTGATGTCAACAGAATTCTCGCCAACTTTGCCAACCATATGAACTGTGCCTGTGTCGGCTTTGATAAGATCGAGGATAAGGCGGAAGAGCGTGCTCTTGCCAGCACCATTGTTGCCTACCAATCCCAGCAGTTCGCCGCTATGAATGGTAAGTTCAGGAATGTCGACGGCTACCTTTTCGCCGAAAGTCTTCTTGATGTCTTTTATAATGATATCCATAATCTATGTGTTTTACGAGTTTCGTGAGGCACGGAAGCCTTCCATATTCTTATATCTTCTGGCCATGAAGCGAGTATAGACGTTGCGAAGCCAGTATCGATGGGTGGCAACACCTGCTATTCCGAGCATAGCAAGGAAGACATATCCCCAAGGTTCGCCAAGAAGAGCCGTTGCCGCTTTCTCAAAAGCAATCGGTAGGAAGAGGCTAACGATGCTGACAATCTGCTGAGCCGTGTTGCCCTGCTTGCTTGTTAACTTCGTGTTCATGGGAAGTGTGTTGTCGTTGTAGACTGCCATCTGGAAGAGGAGAGGGTAGAGCACTCCAGCCGTAAAGAAGAAGTAGCCGATGTTCATCCAAACAGACATCTTGCCGATTATCATCAAAGGCAACAGGATGATGGGTGGAATGAAGAGCAGAAGAACGTTGAAATAATACTTTGCCGTAAGCAATTGCAAGATGCTTTCGCGGCGGCTCATCAGTCCGTCGATGTAGTTGCCCTCGTAGCACATAATCATCACGAGCGTCATCATGCCCAAGACAACATAGTTGTATAGGCAAATGAATGAGCGCATAAAGCTGTTGTCGTACACATCGCTGAAGTACATGATGACACTGAACAGCACCATCATGAACAAGCCGGCAAGGAAACTCATTCTCACCGTTTTGTTGCGAAGACGTTGCTTTATCTCGAGCTTGAAGTACTCACCAAGCTTGCCGTAGCGGTTCAGGAAGTTGAACTGCGTGGCGTGCTTTATTTCCTTCTCTTCCTTCTTTGCAACCTCGTCGTACACCATGCCCATTTGCAACTTGTAGTTTGCCCAATAAAGAAAAGCTATGACGGCACCAGCCAAGAGGAAAGGCCAAAGTTTCCATTGCAGGAAGTCGTACATAAGGATGGTGCAGGGCATATCGAGCGGATTCTTGTCGGGAACAAGCATGATGGCAAGCAAAGCTCCGTGAATGGCAATCGGAAGCAAGAGCCAAGCCATATGTTTCATAATCAAAGCCCTGCAGAAGAGATAGGCATAGCCGTTTGCAACAAGTAGTAGCCACCATCCAAGCAACCAGCCGAAGAATGCTATCCAGCCTACAGGAATGGCGATTGCGATAAGTCCGAACGGAACAAGCAAGAAGAACCAATAGAGATTGCCCCACGTAAGGCCAGCCCTCGAAAGGTAGACGTTCATCAGGAAACTCCTTCGAATGGGCAACAACGCATAAGGCTGGACATTTTGTGCTGGCGTCTCTTGAAGGCCGAAGCGAAACCAGAAGTCGCAAATCAACAGATAGAGCAAACCGCCATCGAAAACATGGAAGGCTGCGACTCCATTGTAACTGCCTTTCATTCCAACAGCCATCACAACTCCCATAAAGATAAGGATAGCTGCATAATAAAGCCACATGAAAATCATCAAGAACTTCATGAAGCGATTCTTATCGAGCATAGGATGCCTTTCCGTCTTCAGGTCGGCATTCTTGCAAATCAATCTGTAGAGTTGGTACTTGTTCATTGTGCAAGAAACTTTTCCGCCTCCATTGCGGCTTTTGCTCCGCTGCCAGCTGCAATTACTGCTTGTCTGTATTTCGAGTCAGCCACATCGCCAGCAACATACACGCCAGGGACGTTGGTGCAGGGAGTGTCTCCTTCTGTCATGATGAAGCCATTCTCGTCTGTCTTGAGCCAAGGCGTGAACAGTTCGCTGTTGGGATGATGTCCGATAGCGAGGAAGAAGCCGTCGATTGGCAGGTCGTATTCTCTTTCGTCACTTTCCCCTTTCCTATATATGAGATGTACACCCTCGACTCCATTCTCGCCAAAAAGGCCAAGCGTGTTGGTTTCGAAGAGCACTTCAATCTTTTCGTTGTTGAAAACGCGCTCTTGCATAATCTTGCTGGCACGAAGGTATGGTTTGCGGACAATAAGGTAAACTTTCGAAGCGAGGCCTGCCAAATAGGATGCCTCTTCACAAGCCGTATCGCCTCCACCAACTACTGCCACAACTTTCTTGCGATAGAAGAAGCCGTCGCAGGTTGCACATGCGCTCACTCCTCTGCCCATATACTTCTGCTCGTCGCTAAGTCCAAGATACTTCGCACTTGCTCCAGTTGCAATAATCAGGCTGTCTGCAGTCCATTCGTTCCCGTCGTCGAGAGTGATATGGAAAGGCCGAATACCCAAATCCACCTTGGTAGCAACGTTGGAAAGTATTTGTGTGCCAAAGCGTTCTGCCTGTTGACGCATGTTTTCCATCAGTTCGTTCGCATCAACGCCATCAGGGAAGCCTGGGAAGTTCTCCACCTCTGTTGTGATAGTAAGTTGTCCTCCTGGTTGAAGTCCTTCAAGCAAAACAGGAGAGAGGTTAGCACGACCTGCATAAATACCTGCCGTATAGCCTGCAGGACCGCTACCTATAATAAGAAGTCTTGTGTGTGTGCTCATCTCATGTCATTAATTAATACGTTTGGATACTCGCTTTCTTTGAACGTAAAGAAGTCGTCGCTCAAATTCAGATTGCCTTTGAAACTAAGGACGCTGACTCGTTGCCAGTCCTTGTTTTCGCGGAGACGAATGCAAAGGGGCTGATAGTCGCTCTTTCGGACATCGACGTAAATTTCCTTCACTTCCATCTTTGCATATCGTGCTTTAAGGTAGACCTCGTATACCGCTTCACCTCGAAGGACAGTTTCCTTAACAGTCATCTTGAAGCCTTTCTTGTAGATGTTCATGAACGTGTAAGGGTTCATCGCAGCCATTTCCTTTTTGTTAGGCTCGTCGATGTTCACCTCGTTAGCTTCAGGAACGTAGCACCAACGTGTTTTTCCGTTGTACCAAGTCTTTATGCCATCAGCCTCGAGCTTCATTTTGCTTTCCTGCAACCACATTGTTCCAGAGGAAGATGCGGTTTCAGTCCCATTCGAGAAGATGCCGGCTTTGTATTCTATCTTGACATTTCCTGCCTTACGAATGCGGTCTGCAGCAATGTCAAGCACCTTCATGGCATCCTGGGCTTGTATGCAAATGCTGACTAAAACGGCCAGCAAAGTAAGAATCTTTCTCATTTTATCTCAGGTTATCCATTATCATCATTAACTGTTCTTCGCTTACACAAAGCACTTCTCTGGGCTTGCTGCCTTTTGCAGGACCTACTATGCCAGCCTTTTCGAGCTGGTCCATCAGGCGTCCTGCACGATTGTACCCAATCGCGAACTTGCGCTGAATCATGCTTGTGCTGCCGTTTTGCTCGCTAACAATCATACGAGCTGCATCCTCGAACATCGGGTCGAGGTGTGTCATATCCACTTCTCCCAAGCCGCTATCCTCGTCACCTTCAAGAGGAACTTCCGGCAAGAGATAGGGAGAGGTGTAACTTTGTTGCTTGGCAATATAATGGACGATGTCCTCGAGCTCGTTCGTATCGATGAATGCACATTGAATTCGAACGGGTTCCGAGCCTGTCATCAAGAGCATATCGCCTTTTCCGACGAGTTGGTTTGCTCCAGTTCGGTCAAGGATTGTCTTACTGTCGACACCTGTAGTTACCTTGAAGGCCATACGTGCAGGGAAGTTTGCCTTGATGGTACCTGTAATGATGTTGGCTGTGGGACGTTGAGTGGCGATAATCATGTGGATTCCGACTGCTCGAGCAAGTTGTGCGATACGAGCTATGGGAAGTTCTATTTCCTTTCCTGCCGTCATGATAAGGTCGCCATACTCGTCGATAACCACAACTATGTAAGGCATATATCTGTGCCCATTTTGGGGATTCAGCTGGCGATCGCGGAACTTTTCATTGTATTCCTTGACATTCCTAGCATGGGCTTTCTTGAGCAGGTCATAGCGTTGGTCCATCTCGAGGCATAGGCTCTTGAGGGTTTGAATCACTTTGTTGACGTCCGTAATGATGGGCTCTTCTGTGTCTTCGTTACCTTCAACTTGTGCCAGGAAATGGTTAACTATGGGAGCATAAAGGTTGAACTCGACCTTCTTGGGGTCGATCATGACCAGTTTCAACTCGGCTGGATGCTTCTTATATAGTAAAGAAGTGATGATGACATTCAGGCCGACAGACTTACCCTGACCTGTTGCACCAGCTACTAGAAGGTGCGGCATCTTCGTGAGGTCAGCGATGAAGACCTCGTTGGTGATGGTTTTACCGAGAGCCATAGGCAGCTCGTAATCAGTCTCTTGGAACTTACGGCTGTTCAGGATGCTTTCCATCGAGACCATTTGGGGCTTGAGGTTGGGCACTTCTATGCCGATGGTTCCTTTGCCAGGAATGGGTGCGATGATACGGATGCCTAATGCACTGAGGCTCAGGGCAATGTCATCTTCAAGGTTTCGAATCGTGCTGATACGAATGCCAGGAGCAGGCGTGATTTCGTAGAGCGTGATTGTGGGGCCGATGGTGGCTTTCGTATTGTCGAGGATTTCGACTCGGAAGTTGCTCAGAACCGTTTTGATGCGGTTCTTGTTGTTGCGCTGCTCCTCCATGTCGATAGCGTTCGCCGTGTTATCATAATGGGTGAGGAGGTCGATGGTGGGATACTTGTAGTTCTCCAGGTCGAGCTTCGGGTCGTAAGGCTCCAATGCTCGTCCGTCAGAGAGGTTAGCCTTCTCTGGGTCTTGACCCACCACCACCGTGATGTTATCCTCGTCGTTCGTCTCTTCCAAGCCTTTCAGGGGAGCCAACGGATCTTCGGCAAAATCAATTACAGTAGCGGTTCGAGCGGCTTCGTCGCTGAAGGGAATGCGAGGTTCTTCATCCTCTTTCGGCTCTTCTTTCTGGCCTTCGTCCTCGCTATCGGGCATCAGGGGATAAGTGACTTCTGTCTCATCCTCTTGCTCTTCCACTTCGACGGACTCTTCTTCCTTCTTCTTTCGGATGACAAGATGACGGATCCAAGTGATGGCTTCGTCGCTGAGATAGAAGAGATAGAGTAGGGCTGAGAGGATGAAAATGAGCAGCGTTCCCAAGCCTCCCACTTTGCTCTGCAGTAAGTCCAGTTCGTTCTGACCAATCATGCCGCCCCAAATAATATAAGTATTCTGGGCACCAGGGACATAACGCACAACGTAAGCGGCAAAGGCAGAAGCCCAAGCCATGATAATCATACAGTTAAGGAACCATATGTGAAGTCTAACTTTAGCCAATCCCATGATGCGAATGCTGGCTGCAAGCATTAGGATGGGGATGAGTATACTGGAGACTCCGAAGGTGTTATCCATTAGCCAATGTGCCACTTCATAGCCCCAACGGCCCAACCAGTTTGCCGCCGTGTAGGATTCACTCGTTACGTATTTCTGGTCTTCAGCACCTGTGAAGACATGCGAGACGAGTGCTATGAGGATTGCCAACGAGAGAATGGCGAGAACTGCGCCCCATACAAAACGCAAGTTGTCACCATGTTCAGCCCTTTTGTTAGGGGTAATTTCGTCCTGATCCGCTATGTTGGAGCGGAACCAGCTTAGCGAGCGAGCCCAAGAAGACTGGTTCTTCTTCTTTCGTCTGGCAGGAGTCTTGCTCGCTGGTTTATATTGTCTTACGCTTTTCTTTGCGTCCATTGTTTCTTTTACATTATTTATATACGCGAATAACGGGCACAAAGGTACGAAAAAAATAGGAATTAAATGGTATGAAACCTGAATATTTTAAGCAAATTTACCATAATCTGTATTCCGTTTTAGAGTTTGAAACAAACCGTATTATAGAAAAATGTAAAGAATTTTCTTGTGTTTTATAGGGCGATGACTCAGGGCTCTCTATATTGTATTTCTTGCTTAAAGGCCTTTTTCGTTATTGAATATTAAGCCCCAAAATGAGGTTTGAGACTGGTTTTGTACTGCTTTTGTAACTTCCTTATAATGAATGAGTTGCATTTGTTGAATTTTAAGATTGAAAATTAGGCTAGTGACGATTGCAATCATAACGTTTGAAGTTTGCATTTTTAACGTTTTAAGTTTGCCATCATGACACTATATGTTTGCCGATTTAAAACGTGAAATTTGCCAACTTGGTTAAGGTAGTTTTCCTCTTATCCGTTTTATGTCAAAAGACTAACTGTTTTGTAAGGACGGAAATGTCGTGAATTTTCCGTTCGGATGACTCGTTAGATTCCAGATTGTCGTGTTTTAGTTGAGAAGAAAAACAAAGATTTCTTTTGTTTTTCGCCAGCTTATTTGTACCTTTGCAAAGTTTTAAAACGATGGAGATTCAGAAACTGCTGAGCCTTTTTGCCAGGCATCCAGGCGTGAAAGCCCTCGCCAAAGTGCTGCAGAAAGACTCTGGAACGGCCATTCAACTAGCTGGACTTCAAGGAAGTTCGGCTGCTCTTGTTTTTGCTTCGCTTGCCGAAAAGGCTCCCGAAGTGCTGAATGTTCCGTACCTTTTCGTGCTCGACGATGAGGAAGAGGCTGGCTATTTCTACCACGATCTGACGCGTCTCCTTGGCGATGAGCTGGTTCTCTTCTTCCCAAGCTCGTATAAACGGGCCATCAAGTTCGGCCAACGAAGTGCTGGACAGGAAATCCTTCGGACCGAAGTCCTGAGCCGAATCTCGTCTGGAAGCCTTCCGCTCTTTGTTGTGACGCATCCCGAGGCACTTTCCGAGCTTGTGGTCACGAAGCAGAAACTCAACGAACAAACCCTCAGCCTCAGTGTAGGGGAACGGGTGGATATCATGTTTATTCAGGAGACTTTGCTCAGTTTCGGCTTCAACAAGACTGACTACGTTTACGAACCTGGGCAGTTTGCAGTTCGAGGAAGCATCATCGATGTCTATTCCTTCTCGCACGAACTGCCTTATCGTATCGATTTCTTCGGAGACGAGGTGGACAGTATCCGAACCTTCGAGGTACACAGCCAGCTCAGTCGAGACCGCCAACAAAGCATCACTATCGTGCCTGAAATGGACGGAAAGGACCTCAGCAGAGAGAGTTTCCTTGCGTTCCTGCCACAAAACACCTTGCTCATCACGAAGGACTTGGTGTTCCTCTGTGAAAGTGTCGAGCAGATATATAATGAAGGTTTCAGCAGGTCGGCCATTACCGTTCAACAGGAAGAAGCCTCCGTAGACTTGTCTGCAAAGGAAATGCTCGTCAATCCGGAAGAGTTTAAGAAACAGGTAGTTGGCTTCCGCAGAATTGAGCTAAAAGCACATCCACAAAGGGAAGGTAGGGATGGGGCCTTGATTTCCTTCAAAACTCACCCGCAACCCGTCTTCCACAAAAACTTCGACTTGCTCATCTCGGCCTTCCAGAAGCTTCAGGATAACGGCACAGACCTCTATATTCTGGCTGACAGTAGGAAGCAGACAGACCGACTCGAGAGCATCTTTCACGACAAGGAAACGGGCATACAGTTCACCCCTGTCGACCAAGCTCTGCATGCCGGTTTCATCGATGACGACCTGAATGTGGCCATCTTTACTGACCACCAGATCTTCGACCGATTCCATCGTTTCAATCTTCGCAGCGATAAAGCGACAGGAGGATAGGTTGCGCTGACTCTCAAGGAGTTGCAACAGTTCGAGATAGGCGATTATGTAGTCCATATTGATTATGGAGTGGGCCGTTTCGGAGGATTGGTCAGCATGCAGAATGGCGGTCAGATGCAGGAAGTCATCAAGATCACGTATTCCGGAAACGATAACGTCTACGTCTCCATTCATTCCCTGCACAAGGTTTCCAAGTACAAGGGCCGGGAAGGCGAACCGCCTCGCATCAGCAAGCTAGGCACAGGTGCTTGGGAGCGGATGAAAGAAAGGACGAAGAAGAAGATTAAGGACATTGCCCGAGACCTCATTCTCCTTTACTCTCGTCGTCGAGAGGAAAAGGGCTTCGCATTCAGTCGCGACAGCTTTATGCAACATGAGCTCGAGGCAAGTTTCCTCTATGAAGATACCCCAGACCAACTGAAAGCCACCCAAGACGTCAAGTCGGATATGGAAAGGCAAAGGCCGATGGACAGGCTTGTCTGCGGCGATGTTGGCTTCGGCAAAACGGAAGTGGCAGTCAGAGCGGCTTTCAAGGCTTGTGTGGACAATAAGCAAGTGGCAGTTCTTGTTCCGACAACTGTCCTCGATTATCAGCATTTCCGCACCTTCCAGAGCCGTCTCAAGGACTTTCCTGTCAAGATAGAATACCTGACGAGAGCAAGGACTCCCCAACAGACGAAACAGGTTCTGGAAGGCCTCAAAAGCGGAACAGTAAACATCATCATCGGCACACATAAACTCATAGGCA
>JAGCFN010000049.1 GCA_017650085.1 Bacteroidaceae bacterium
GGTCCCACAATGTCCCATCTGTCGCCGCTATCCAGTTGTTCGCGAGTGTAGTCCAACACCCATCGCTTCACTTCGGGCTGAGTGTCCATCGTTTCAATTAGGCTATCTACGGCACTTTCGATGATTTCGTCGTGCGAAAGTTCGACCTGCAGATTGGCTGCAAGCCCGAGTTCTCGAGCCATATTGCGGAGGATGCTTTGGAAGAAAGAGTCGATGGTCTCGACTCGAAAACGCGAGTAATCGTGCAGAATGGCTGTGAGGGCTTTTCCTGCTTGCAGTCTGACTTGCTCCTCTGTGATGGGGATTTTCGCATCGTCGAAGCGTTTCATGATGGCTTCCATGTAGGACTTTGCATCCTCCAGCCCCATCTTCAGCCCGTAGAGGGTTTCGAGGATTCGGTCCTTCATCTCAGCCGTAGCCTTGTTCGTAAAGGTAACGGCCAAGGTTTTCTCAAACTCCCTCTCAGCGTCCTTCTGCAAGAGCCCCATAATGTACTCGACGGCCAAGGTGAAAGTCTTGCCCGAACCTGCCGAAGCCTTGTATATGGTGAGAGATTGACTCATGAAGTGTTGTTTTTCGTGCTTTTGTATGCAAAGATAATGAAAAAAGTTGTAACTTTGCAGCACCAAAGAAGATTTCCTTCCGAAATTGACAAAAAATAGTAAGGAAACAGCCCGTTTGAACTCTCGAGGCGAGGGTCGCGACAAAACATCGGCAGTGAAGTTGGCAAACATCACACTAGTAAATGGCAAACGTCACACTAGTAAATGGCAAACTTCACACTAGTAAATGGCAATCGTCACACTAGTAAATGGCAATCGTCACACTAGTAAATCGGCAACGACACTGCCCATCTTTTCCGACACCATTGCCCTCTTGAGAATCAAGGACATGCGAAACACGAACTCTAAACTCTAAACACTAAACTCTAAACTAACTTATGGGAGGTTATTTAGTAAGCGATACACGAAAGGTGACCACTCATCGTCTCGTTGAAATGAAGGAGCAAGGGCAGCAGATAGCCATGCTCACTTCCTACGATTACACTATGGCTCAGATTGTCGATCAGGCCGGCATCGACATCATCCTTGTAGGCGATAGTGCCAGCAATGTGATGGCCGGCAATATGACGACTCTTCCGATTACGCTCGACCAGATGATTTATCATGCCCGTAGCGTGGTTCGAGGCGTGAAGCGCGCTCTTGTAGTGTGCGATATGCCTTTCGGAACCTATCAGGTCAACGCGACTGAAGGTGTGAAGAACGCTATCAAAATCATGCAGGGAAGCGGTTGCGACGCCCTCAAACTCGAGGGTGGAGTGGAGATTCAGGACACCATTCGAGCCATCCTCGATGCAGGCATTCCCGTTATGGGCCACTTAGGTCTCACACCTCAAAGCATCAACAAGTTCGGCACTTATGCCGTCAGAGCCAAAGAGGAAGCGGAAGCCGAGAAACTGCTGAGTGATGCGAAACTGCTCGACCAACTTGGCTGCTTCGCGATTGTGCTGGAAAAGATTCCCGCATCCCTGACTCAAAAGGTCTGCGAGCAAGTGAAAGTGCCCGTCATCGGCATTGGAGCAGGCCAGGCAGACGGTCAGGTTCTGGTCGTTCACGATATGCTCGGCATGAACAAAGGCTTTTCGCCAAAGTTCCTTCGCCGTTATGCGGACCTCTCCACAACCATAACCGATGCGGTTGGTCAGTATATAACCGACGTCAAGAACAAGGACTTCCCAAGCGAAGAAGAGTCCTACTAAAAGCTGAAGCAAATGCCGAAACTGGGCGTGAGCTGATGTATGTTGCGGCGGATACTACCCTCTCTCTCCGAAATCACATCGGTGAAGTCGTCATCAGAGAACTGGTAGTGGTTGGCCATATCAACAAGGCTGTAGTGCCCAAACTCGTAGTCATAACGGGCACGGGTAAAGTCGTAGTCCAGCCCCACACGCCAAACGATGTTTTGCTTCAAGGCGTATGAGAAGGAGATGCCTGTGCCAAACATGAAGCTGCCCTTTCCATCCAGTTCCAGTTCCTTTACGCGGTCGTAAGTGGCAAAGTCTTCGTCGCTGAGGAACTTGTTGAGCTCGTTGTCCAAATACGTTTCGTTGTCGTCGTCATTGCCCGACCTGTCAGCCCACCACCAGATATCGCCCGACTGACGATGGCCGAAGAGAAGTTTCGCGCCCAAGCTCATCCTCTTGTTCAAGGGAAGTTGGCCATAAACGCCACCCATCACATCGAAACTCGAGAGTTGGTCTTTGTGAGTGGTTGTGTTGTGCCGATAGTACGCATCGGTAGTTTTGGGATGCTCGTATTGGCTGGTTTCGGTATTGTAATGCAATGTGCCGTAGGTCCAGACATCGTCGATGCCGTTCCATCTTGGCGTGACTGCCGTACTGTTGATGCGCGCCCTCAAACCCAGTCCGACATAGGGATTCAGGAA
>JAGCFN010000050.1 GCA_017650085.1 Bacteroidaceae bacterium
AAGAAAAGAATGCTGTTTCTGTTGGCAATTATGCTTCCAGTAACCCTCCGAATGAGTGCTCAAAAAGTGCAAACCTTGAACTCTCCGAATGGCAACATCCGCATCGAAGTGTCTGTAGGAGAACAACTTACCTACAGCGTCTTCTATGGCAGTGAACAGATTCTGAAGGATTGTCCGCTCTCTCTTCAAGTAGGGAAAGAGGAGTTTGGGACAAAGCCGAAGCTGAGCAGTGCCAAGCAAAGCAAGATCGACGAGACAATTCGACCTGTTGTGCCTATGAAGTACGCTGAGGTCCCCAACAAAGCCAATCAGTTGAGACTCACTTTCAAGGGTGGCATAACGGTTGATTTCCGTGCTTACGACAACGGCATTGCCTATCGTTTTGGCATCAACAAAGGCAAGGGTCAGGTTGATGTCGTGAACGAAGGTGTGGCGTTGAATCTGCCCGAAACCTTCATGGCTCACGTCTCGAAGACACGCAGTTTCAACACTTCTTACGAGAATCCCTATACGCACATCTCAACCTCAGAGTACAACTCAGGCGACGAGATGACCTACCTGCCCATCCTCCTCGAGAGTCCGAAGGGAACGAAGGTGCTCTTCTCGGAAAGCGATGTGCGCGACTATCCACACCTCTTCCTCAAACCAACTGACGGAAATGGCTTCACATCGGCTTTCCCAAAGTCTCCTGAGACGTGGGAACCTCGTGGCGATCGCGGCTGGACCATCACGAAGGAACGCGATTGTATTGCTCTTACCGACGGTCAACGTACACTTCCTTGGCGCTTTGCCGTCATCGGAAACGATGCCACGATTGCAACAAACCAGATGGAAGTTGTGCTTGGAGGCAAGTGCGAACTCGACGATACATCTTGGATAAAGCCAGGCAAAGTCAATTGGGACTGGTGGAATCATTGGACTGTTTGGGGTGTGGACTTCGAGTCTGGCATCAACAACGATACCTATAAGTACATTATCGACTGCGCTTCGAAGTATGGCGTGGAATATGTGTTGCTCGATGAGGGCTGGAACAGGCGCGTGCAAGACCCATTCACTACGCGCGATGAGATTGATGTCAAGGAACTTGTCGAGTATGGTGCCAAGAAGAATGTCGGCATCGTGCTGTGGTTGTCGTGGCTCACGGTAGAGCGCAACATGAACCTCATTCCCTTCTATGCCCAGATGGGTGTGAAAGCTTTGAAGGTTGACTTCATGGACCACAGCGACCAATGGATGGTGAACTTCTACGAGAGAGTGGCTCGCGAATGTGCCAAGAACAAGTTGCTGATTGACTATCATGGTTCGTTCAAGCCTTCAGGAATGGAACAACGACTGCCCAACCTCATCAGCTACGAAGGTGTTCGCGGTCTGGAACAAGGTGGTGGATGCAGACCCGAAAACAGCATCTGGCTCCCCTTCATGCGTAACGCAGTCGGTCCTATGGATTTCACTCCTGGAGCCATGCAGAATGCACAGCCTGAAGACCATCGCGGAACAGGTTCAATGCCTATGGGAAGCGGCACTCGAACTTATCAGATGGCACTTTATGTCTGCTTCGAAAGTGGCGTACAAATGCTGGCAGACAGCCCTTCGCGCTATCTCAGAGAGGACGAGTGCACTCGTTTCATCGCATCAGTTCCTACGACTTGGGACGATACGCGTATCCTTGCAGCTAAGGCTGGCGACTATTATGTCGTAGCAAAACGCAAGGGTAGCAAGTGGTTCATCGGCGCCATGACTGGCGACAAACCTCAGGACATTGACATATCCCTCGATTTCCTCAGTAAAGACGGACACCTCACTTATTTCCAAGACGGTCGTAATGCCTATCGTATTGCCGTGGATTACAAGCGTTTGGAACAAGACGTAACACCTCAAACGAAACTTCGTCTGCACCTCGTTCGCAATGGCGGATGGTGTGGCGTGATTGAATAAATATGGATTTGAAAGGACGTTATCTGGCCTCGCAACATCGATATGATGACGAAGGCCTTTACCAACGATGTGGCAGGAGTGGAGTCTTGCTGCCTAAAGTGAGTTTGGGCTTCTGGCATAACTTCGGTGGTGTTGATCCATACGAACGAAGTCGCGCTATCACACACTATGCCTTTGACAATGGCATCACACACTTCGACTTGGCCAACAACTATGGCCCGCCTTATGGAAGTGCTGAGGAAACGATGGGACGACTTATGGACGACGACTTCCGACCTTATCGCGATGAACTCTTCATCAGCAGCAAAGCGGGCTATGATATGTGGCCAGGACCTTATGGCAACTGGGGCTCGCGAAAATACCTCATGTCGAGCCTCGACCAGAGCCTGAAGCGTATGCATCTCGACTATGTTGACCTCTTCTATAGTCACAGACTTGACCCTCTCACACCACTTGAAGAAACACTTCAGGCTTTGGTTGATATCGTTCGGCAAGGCAAAGCTTTATATGTAGGCATTTCAAACTGGCCATTAGAACAACTGAAAGTAGGTGAGCGCTATCTTCGCGAGCACGATGTGCCCCTGCTCATCTATCAGGGCAGACTCAACATGATAGACCGCAAACCTCAGGAAACAGGCATTTTGCAATTCTGTCAGGAGAGTGGGGTAGGCTTTATTGCCTTCTCGCCATTGGCACAAGGCTTGCTCACGGACCGTTACCTCAATGGCATTCCTTCAGACTCGCGAATGGCAAGGGAACGCACGTTGAAGTCAGAACGTCTCACGCCAGAAATATTGAGTCTTGTGCATGAACTGAAAGCCAAAGCAGAAGCAAAAGGTCAGACAACGAGCGAGGCTGCCTTACGCTGGGTTCTCGACCAAGAAGGCGTCACATCGGTCCTCGTTGGCGCAAGTTCCGTCTCGCAACTTGCCGAGAACCTGAAGTGTAGCAAATAACAATTGTTGTTTCTAAGAAATCCGTTAATGCTGAAGCTAAAATCTTCATCTAATATTTATTTCAAACTGAGGCGCAGGCAATCCGTCTGTATTGTAGAGCGAGGGTAGGGGAAAATCGTCCCAAGCATAGCGGATTGCAGTGGCTTTTGTGTTTGCTGGCAGGTCGAGTATGATGGTGTGTGGTCCTACGATTTGAGCTTTTGTCCATTGATATGTTCCCCCTGTGCAGATGCAGAATCCATGCAATGGAGTTCGGGCTATGAGTGTACCGCTTTCTGGGATAAAACGAAGCCATATCTTCCCGTCTCGGATGCATGCTGAACATGGTCTGGGACCTTGGGCAAAAGGCATTTGTTCGCCGTATGCCAGGTGTTTCATTTGCATGGCGACTCGATGGCCTACAATTTGCTTGTCTTGTGGATGAATGTCATTCGATTCGCCTGTATCTAACAGAGGAACGAGTGCAGCGTTTGGGATTCGTTGTGCAGCAATGTACTGTTCATGGCGAATGCGAGTCCAGCCTGTTTCGAGCGGGAAGGCATGATGGTCTTTGTAGGCAGGCAGTTGCACGATGACAAAAGGAACCTTGCGTCCGAACTGATGCCGCCATGACTCGGCCAGAGCTGTGAGATAATCTGCATAGTGATGGGGCGAGTCAATGTTTGATTCTCCCTGATACCAGACTATACCGCGAATGGGGAAACGCCGCAATGGGGCTATCATGGCGTTGTAGAGCGCTGCTGGGCAGTCAACTAAATAAGTGCAACGGGGACGCTCTGGTCGTGTGCACCCTACAGCCATTTGTAGTGTGTCGGGAAAAGGTATGATGTGTTCGTTTATCTCCAATTGGTAGCGTTTCCCCCGTACGAAATGTGGCATTCTGTTTTGAGAAATCAGGTGAACAACAATGTCGTTCTCTCCTGCACGCAGTAGACCTGATGGTACGTTGTAGTTGCGTGGCGGATATTCGTAAGTTGTGTTGCCGACATATTGTCCGTTGACGAAGATGGAGTCGGCATCTTTCATCGCTCCAAAGCGGAGTAGGGCAGGCTTTCCAGCCAATGCAGTCGGGACTTTGGCTGTGGTGCGAAACCAGTAGGAACCATTTTGTTTGTGGCTCCAGTCATCGAACATCCCGACGTCTTGCCACGAGGCGAAGTCATAGTCGGTTCGGTTCCAGCGATACAGAATACTGTCGCATGTATTCGTCTGTCTGTCCCATTCTGCTGCGATGTGTTGTTCGACACGACTGACCGAATCTGGCCAGTTCTTTTGCCGATGTCGAAGCTGTTGGAATTCGTCTGCATAGTCCTCGAACTTCTCGAGCGTCTGCTGTGGCATCCACGCTTGCACTTGGGTACCGCCGACGGCGCTATTAATTATGCCAATGGGTACGTCATACTGCTCTTGCAGCTCGCGAGCCATGAAATAACAGAGTGCACTCACGTCTCCACAATTCTCGGGTGTAATGTCCTGCCACGGACGGACTGCCATATCGTCGGCAGGATGCAGATAATTATACTGATGCGGGACTTTCAGGTAGCGAATGTGAGGGTTCGCATAATTCTGAACCAGAGTTGCTACGCTGTCCATGCAGCGCCTGATGGGCAGTTCCATGTTCGATTGCCCACTGCACAAAAACACGTCTCCGATGAGTACATTATGAATTGTAAGGTTCCCTATCGTCAGCTCGTATGGTCCGCCTGCTTTCATCTTTGGCAACAGAACTTCCCACCTGCCGTCTTCATCCGCTTTTGCCGAAGCGTGGTGGCCATTCAACTCCACGTGGACCTTGCTGCCTGGCTCAGCCCAGCCCCATACGGGAATTCGCTCGTCACGCTGCAGCACCATACCGTCGCCGAATATGCTTGGTAACCGAATGCGTTGTACTTGTGGTAGTGCTTGAGGGTCGGGAGCGCTGTAATTGTCCATCTTCAAACGGAAAGCTTGCAACTCTTGGAGCGTGAAAACCGTTGGCGGCGAGCCTAATGGCAAAGGCATCTGCGAGAAAGTCTGGAAATAGAGCAGGCAGGCATCACGCCACCATTGTGCATCGTCGGCCTGTCGTTGCAATCGCCATAATTGTTCTTTATAACGACGACGGTCAACGTAGGGTCTGACTTGCTTCCAGATACTTACGAAATTCTGCGCATCCTTTACTCCTTGGTCGTAATGTCGGCAGAGATGTTCCCATAGCGTCTGTCCGTCACTCATGCGGTAGTCCCATGCTACATGATGGAACCACAACAGAAGCGATTCGGGACATGTCTCTATATTGTTATATAAGGAACGTAGCGGCTCGGGGTATTGGGCCACATTGTTCGAGCCTTGCGCCCCTTTGAGACAAGCCTCTGCATGGTCTGTGCGATTGAATCCAATGCCAATGGAATCAGCTCTGTGATAATAGCGAGGCAACCAGTCCTCGCGCCATCCCGCACGTTCGCACCACGGCTCTGGTCCGTAGTGATGGTCGGCAGCGAAAATGTGGTGCAGTCCCATCGGCATCATGTAGTCCACCAACGCTTCATGGCTGCGCAGGAGCAGGTCCGTCACAGGCCCGACAAACCGCTCATCGCTCGTATAATTCTTCCGAAGGAAGTCCTCAGCTATCTTGCGAGGCTCTGTCTTAGGTTCACATGCCAAACGTCCGAACCCATACCAGTTGGCCAGAGCCAACGGATTGGCAGTCCAGTTCTCAGTGTCGCCAGTGTTTGCTACGCCTGCCACTCCTTCCAACTGTACACCTTGAGCCGCGAGTTGGGCAAAGAAGTCGTGCCACATCGGCACGAGAAAACAGGTATGGATACTGTGACCGGTATATTCCTGCGCGATTTGCAGTTCGGCCATCATTCGTGTCCGTTTCATAGCAAAGAACAATGGGGAGACAGGCTCGCGAGGCTGGAAATCGATAGGACCGTTCTTTATCTGCAAAATCACGTTGTCGGCAAACTGTCCGTCGAGCGGTACAAATTCGTTATAAGCTTGATTGGCACGGTCATCACCTGTTGGCGCATAGACGAATGCGCGCCATATCACGATGCCACCATGTCTGTTCAGAGCTGCTGCCAGCATGTTAGCGCCTTCGGCTTGACTTCGTCCATAATCGGCTGGTCCTGGTTCGCCTTCGCTGTTCGCTTTAACAAGGAATCCACCGAAATCTGGTATCAAGGAATAGATCTCATCAGCCTTTCGCTTCCACCACTCCTGTACTCTTCCGTCCTTCGGGTCAGCCGTTTCCACTCCGTCCAATGCTTTGGGTGATGCAAAGTTGACAGAGAGATAGACCCGCACACCATAAGGCCGCAGTACATCTGCAATGTGTGCCACACGTTGTAGCATATCGGTCTGTAACATTGCTGGCTTGGCATTCACGTTGTTCAGAACTGTGCCGTTGATGCCATACTCGTGCAGACGATGTCCATACTCCTCATATCGTTTCCGCAGATGCCTAGGCAATCGCTTCCGTCTATCTACAGGAATCTCCTCCCACTTCCAGAGTGAGCGACCGGCATAGCCACGTTCTACCGTTCCGTCGGGGTTGTCCCAATGGTTCATCAGTCGTAACCGGAAGCCTCCAGCAGACAAAGTCTGTGGCTCAGCTTCAATTGTGGTCACAACAGTCATGAGCAATAAAAACAGAAACATTAACCTTTTCATGCTACAGAATATTGACTCCCATTCGCTCAAAAGTGCTTAGGAGCAGATGAGACATCGGGTTTTGCGACAAAGTCTGTTGCAAAGATAGCATTTATTTGCTTTTACTCCAAATTTGTTCAGGTAAAAAGTAGTGCCTCAAATTCCCATACGGAATGTTTACTTTCCCACGCAGAAGTTGGCGAAGATGTTGTGGAGGACGTCTTCGGAGGTGATTTCGCTGCCTGTGATTTCGCCGAGGTGGTGGAGGCATCCTCGGAGATCTTCGGCCACAAGGTCTGTCGGGGTTTGGTCGGCAAAGGCTTTCTTGGCACGACGGAGGGCTTTGAGTGCTTGTTTGAGAGCGTTGTAGTGACGGACGTTTGTCACGATGGCATGCGTGTCGTCGAGGTTGGTGGGCAAGGAAACTTCCTTTACCAAAGCATTCCGCAGGATGTCCAGTCCATCGCCATTGGCCGCAGAAATATGGAACAAACGGCTGTCCGGCTGACGATGATAAAGGTAGGAACTGCTGGGCAGGGTCATGTCGCACTTGTTTATGACTTGCATGACAATCTGGTCGTCCCTGAAGTCAATATCGGGGAATGGCTGGTTGCTTTCGGTCAGGAGAAGGATGATTTTTGCCCTTTCGGCGGCTTGGATGGAGCGTTCTATGCCCATCCGTTCCAGTTTGCTTTGTGTGCTGCGGATGCCTGCTGTATCGATAAAACGGAATGTGATGCCGCCAATTTGTGTGGTGTCCTCAATGAGGTCGCGCGTGGTGCCCTGAATGTTCGAAACGATGGCTCTTTCTTCGCCTACAAGGGCGTTCAGGAGAGTGGATTTGCCGACGTTTGGAGCGCCTATGATGGCCACAGGAATGCCGTTCTTGATGGCGTTTCCCATCTGGAAAGAGTCTGCCAGGTCTTTGATGTGTTTCTCTATCTTGTTCATCAACTCGCTAAGTTCCTTGCGGTTAGCAAACTCTACATCCTGGTCGTTGAAGTCCAGTTCCAGTTCGAGCAGGGAAGTGAGGTGAAGGAGTTGTCCTTGCAGGTCTTTGAGCTCCTGGCTGAACTGGCCGCGCATCTGGCTCATTGCCATCTGGTGAGTTGCCTGAGTGGAGGAAGAAATCAGGTCGGCAACAGCTTCTGCCTGACTGAGGTCGAGCTTGCCGTTCATGAAGGCTCGCATGGTGAATTCGCCAGGCTCGGCTTGACGTGCACCAGCCCAGATGAGCGACTCCAGCAGGTTCTTGACGATATATGAGCTGCCATGCAGGCTTATCTCTGTGCTGTCCTCGCCAGTATAAGAGTGGGGCGTACGAAAGACGGAAACGAGGACATCATCGAGTTCTTTGCCGTCCATATCCTTGATTTGTCCGAAGTGCAAAGTGTAGCCCAAAGCCTTTTCAAGAGACTTCGAGAAGATGCTACCAGTGATGGCTACGGCATCAGGACCGCTGACGCGAACAACGGCAATGGCTCCACCTGGAGGGGTTGCAAGGGCGCAAATGGTATCTTGTTTCATGGGCACAAAGTTACGATTTTAAATTGAATATTGAATATTGATAATTGAAAATTTGTTGCAAATAACAAAATATTGTTCGTAATGAATTTGTTTTCTTACAAAAAGAACAAGATAAATATGTAAATGCATTTGAAACAATTTGAGCTGGTAAAATTCATGAATTTTAACGGCTCATTTAAAGCCACGTAGAGCGCTTGTTTTTGTCTCGGAGGTATACATGTGCGTCGGAGGGATTTCGTGCGATTCTGGGGCAAAAGAGAGGAGTTACAGAGGGTGCCTGATTCTCGTGATGAGATTGTTATCTCTATAAGGCCTTGGAGAAGAATAAGAGTGAGTGAACCATGACCGACAAATCCGACAATAGACAGTTCCGACAATAAAAAATGAGGGTCAACACCCCTTATATATACTATATAAATAATTAATATATAAGTAATTATATATAATATTAAGGAAGGTATGACCCCTCAAAAAATAACTGTCGTAACTGTCTACTGTCGGGAAACGAATCTATTATTCATCTAAAAAGCAGATTTACAATAAGATACGATATCAGTAAGGCTTCTGCTCACTGGATGTCGAGCCTCGAAAAAGACAGAAAACACGTCGAAAACCTTCTGAAAATGCCTCAAAATTAGTGCAGAAACCCCTCGTTCCGATGCTTTTTCTTATCCTAAAGGCACATTTGCCTGTCGGAAAAAATCAGCCTAAAGGCCTCGTATGGAAGGATTTTTGCACTAAGTAGGCACTTTTCACATGCTAAATTGTCTCTTGTAGCACGTTAATTGTAACAATTGAACACACTTTGTGCCAAAAGGTCAAAGTGTTGCTAGGGCATTTTTTAGGGCTTCAAGGTCGCGGTCGGTCGTTGCCCAGCTCGTTACGAAACGGCAAAGAGTGTGGTCTGCGTCAATTGGCTCCCACGTTTCGAAGAGGACGTCCTGCAGGATGTGCTTCATCTGCTCGTTTGTGAGCTCGACAAACTGCTGGTTGGTGCTGGAATCGCGAAGGGGAATGCTTGCATCTGTGAAGAGTTGACGCATCTTCATCGCCATATCGATAGCGTGCTTGGCAATCTTAAAGTAAAGGTTTTCCGTAAAGAGTGCATCGAATTGAATACCAGCAAGTCTGCTCTTTGCAAGAAGTGCTCCGTGCCGCTTCACAATGTTCATAAAGTGACGAGGTGCGTTTCCGCGAGGGAAGACGACAGCTTCGCCACATAAAGCCCCCACTTTTGTGCCGCCAATATAGAAGGCATCACAATGTCCGGCCAGCCATGCGAGGTCGAAGTCGCACTCGGAAGAGGCAAGTCCGTAGCCCAGACGAGCTCCGTCGATGAAGAGCTTCAGCTCATAGCTTCGGCAAACGGCAAGTATCTCTTCTATTTCTCTCGCACGATAGACGCTTCCAAGCTCCGTGGGAAAGGTGATATAGACCATGCCCGGGATGACCATGTGCTCGAGTGTCGGGTCGGCATGAAACGCTTTGAGCCAAGCTTCCAGTTCGCCAGCATCCATCTTGCCAGCGTGCGAGGGTAGGGTGATGACCTTGTGACCGCTGGCTTCGACGGCTCCCGACTCGTGGACATTGATGTGTGCCGTCTGCACGGATATCACGCCTTCGTAGCTCGTCAGCATGCCGTCGATAACTGTTGCATTAGCCTGTGTGCCGCCCACGAGGAAGAAGATGTCGGCATCGGGGCACTTGCAAGCTGTGCGTATCTTGTTTCGCGCCTGCTCGCTCCACTCGTCAAAACCATACGACTGGCTTTGCTTGCCATTCGTCTCGAGCAAATGACAAATCACTTCAGGATGCGCTCCGTTGTTATAATCGCTCTCGAAAGAAATCTTCATCGCTATTTCTTTTTGCACCAGGTGTTGGCTATTATGATGAATATCACGGCGAGGAATATCAATACTGCAATCATTGCATATTGCTGCATCTGCGAGGCGAAAGGCAGAAAAGCGACAAAAATGCTGGAAAGCAGAAGCATAATGACGGTCACAAGTCTCAAACGCTTGATGTTTACCTTCTCTTTCTCTTCCCTGCTTGCAGTATTGTACCCTGCAATGAGGTCATCGCCCTTACCAAAGGCAATGATTATGCTCATTACTAGAGGAATAAGGGCAAAGATTATTGATATTGTTATTTCTGCCATTACCTTGATTAGATGCGGTCGAGCACAAGCTTGATGAGGGTGTCGATGCTGTTCTTGTATTCTGTGTTCATCTCTTTTGCATAGCGATTGGCAATCACCATACAGCATGTCATTGCACGATGTCCAAGCAAGGCAGCAAGGCCTGCAAGAGCAGAAGACTCCATTTCGAAGTTGCAAATCTTCAGCTCTTTTCCGTCGGAAACATAGCGGAAGGACTCAATCTTCTCGTTCTGATTGGGGTCTTGAATCTTGAGGCGAATCTGGCGTCCCTGAGGTCCGTAGAAGCCTCCGCAAGCCACCGTGATGCCACGAAGCATTTCCTTGCCTGCAACTTGCTCAATGAGAGAAGGATTTGCGGTTGCCACATAAGGTGCCCCCTTCTGCGGACACCAGTCCATGTGACTGGTGAAAGCCTTTTCCAAATCAAGGTCGCAAACCTCGTTTCGGCCAGCATAGTAGTTGAGCAAGCCATCGAAGCCGATGCTCTTCACGCTTGCAATGAAGGTTCCAAGGGGTGCTTCGGGCTGAAGTCCGCCACAAGTACCGATGCGAACAAGCGTGAGTGTGCGATGTTCGGGCTTGTCCACGCGCTCCTGGAAGTCAATGTTTGCGAGTGCATCCAACTCGTTCATCACGATGTCGAGGTTGTCGCAACCAATGCCGTGACTGAGGCAAGTGATGCGTTTCCCTTTGTAAGTGCCTGTAATGGTATGAAACTCACGACTTTGGATCTCGCATTCCTTCGTGTCGAAATGTGCGGCAACTGTGTTAACACGGCCAGGGTCGCCTACAAGAACAACACGGTCTGCAAGCTGTTCCGGCTTAATGTGAAGGTGGAAAATGCTGCCATCTTCGTTGATGATAAGCTCTGAGGGTTCGTACTTCTTCATGATGGGTGGTGTTATTTGTTGAGTTCTGTGCGACGGATTTCTTTTTCGAGAGCCAATTTGTCAGCTGCCAAACGCTCGAATGCGGTTTCCGTCAGGCGTATTTGTGCCGCAATCTGAACGCGTTGGACTTCGTTCATGGCTGCATATTTGGCGCGAAGAGAGGCCAGTTCCTTCGCTTTTGCATCATACTCTTTCTGTGTCTCAACCCAAATCTTGGCCTTCTGTTGAGCCAAAGGATCCTTGAAGTCAGAAAGCGTATAGTAAGTGCGGAAATCGTTTATTACGAATGTGAAATCGCGGTTTTTCGCTTCGTTTTTCGTGCCTTTTCGTGCATCAGCAAGGCGTTTCTTGGCGGAATTGACGGCATTCATGTCTTTCCAAGTGTCCTTGATGGACGAGATGCGGGCATACGAAGCCAGTTTCTTCGCTCCAAGCTCCTGTTCGTTATAGATCCGACGGGTTTCAGTTGGAATGAATGTGTAGAGGCAAACTGTATCGACAGGCTGGTTGCGGTCTGTCACGAACCATCCCAACTGCTGATATTCGTCAATAACCAACAGGTAGTCGTTCGCCGGAGAGTTGAAGGGCATACCTACATTCTCCGGTGCCAGAAACTGCTGGCTGTCAGCATCATAGCGTGTCATGAAAATGTCGTAGCCACCTATGCTTTCCTCGCATTCAGCAGCATAATACATGGTGATGCCATCCGTCAGCACGAATGGGAAATTGAGGTTGTCCTCCTCTTCCTCATTAAAACCTTTCAGCTGATTCTCCATCGACCATTCTCCACCGATGAGCGATTTCTCTTTCAAGCGGAGATGACCATTCTTGTTGGGTTCCGAATAGACGATTCTGTTGCCGAGTTCGTTTCGGAACAGGGTGCAATCGTTCTTTCCGGAGCGGAAGAAGTCGGCATAGTTTATGATTGAGCCGCATTCTTCCGACAGTTTAATCTGTTGCAAGACCTGTTTCTTGGGCAGGACCATACTGTCGATAAATGTCACTTGCTCCGTAGCATGAAGCTTGATTTGCGACTTTCTGGCAGCCTCGAGCATAGCCTCTTCCTGGATGGTAGGCTGCTTCTTCTTTGTCAGGTCGGCAATCTGATGTTCCAAGATTTCCTCGGCAAGAGCGAAGTCGTAGGCTGCCATCGCTTCTTGAGGAGTGACGGTATAGACAGGCTCCTTCGCCTTCTTTCCCCTCTTTTGGGCAAAAAGATTGAGCGAAAGGAAAAGTGCTGCCAGTATGATAAACGTTTTCTTCATGTACTTATAGATAACTACTTGAAAATGAAATACACAGCAAGAACGAGACAAACCAGTGCCGCCAAATGGTTCCAATGCAGATGTTGACCTTGGAAGAGCAGGTTGGCTATGATGCAGAACACAATCAGGGAGATGACTTCCTGAATGACTTTGAGCTGCATCAGCGTGAAAGGTCCGCCGTTGTCAACGAAGCCGATTCGGTTGG
>JAGCFN010000051.1 GCA_017650085.1 Bacteroidaceae bacterium
TCGGCATTCTCCCAACTTGTGGGAACAGCGTCCTGACCGTAACCGCGCCATCCGTCAAGGCTTGTGCCATCATAAAGAACATAGTAGCCGTCGGCATCCACCTTCAGCTGAGAGAGGTCGTACTGCTCGTTATCAACGATAGTTGCGCTATCCTGAGGAGCATTCGGATCTTGCTTCTCGACACAATTCTGGCAAGCTTCGCAGTCGCAATTACACTTCTTCTGGCCGCAGCAAGCAGCCAGGAACATCGCTGCAAACGCAGCAACATAGATGATTGATTTCTTCATAATTTTGTATTTGTTTGTGAATTTGTATGGTTCTGACATTACTTCTTCCAGCCACTCAAGTCTTGCGGATTCTCGATGACTGAAGGTATCTTCTCGAAGATGGCTTTCCACTTGGCAGCATCGAACTTAGGACGACGGTCATAATAGTAAACACCATTCTTCTCCTGCTCTACGTCGGTGATTTGTGTATAACAGAAACCTGTGATGTGCTTGCTGGCAATGATGGCGTCAACCTCTTTCTCAAGAATCTTGAAGAACTCATCCTCAGTCTCAATCTGTGCGCCGTAACCCCAAGAGTTAGCTCTTTCTTCCTTCGGAATCCAACCGAGTCCACCGAATTCATCCAGCATGTAGGGCTGTCCATTGTAGTTTGCAAGGTAATCCTTGCCACCCATATTGCGATAAGGTTCCACGCCAGGCTTGATGTCGTGGTTGATGACGAGGCGATCATATTCACGGGTATAGTCGTGCACACTCCAGATGTCTGTCTTGACGTGGGCATCTCCGCTGGCATCGTTGACAGGTCGTGTGGGGTCGATAGCCTTGGTGAGATTGTAAAGGTCATTCACGAAACGAACATACACACCGTCGCGAGCGCCCCAGGTCTCATTGAGAGGAGTCCACGTTACTATGCTCGGATGGTTGCGGTCGCGCACCACTTCGTCGGCCCACTCCGTGAGGAAATTGCGGACGGCCTCTTCGTTGTTGACGTCCAAGCCCCAACTTGCCTGCTCAGCCCATGTGATGTAGCCCAGCTTGTCGGCCCAGTAGAAGTAGCGTTCCTCGAAGACCTTTTGGTGCAGACGAGCGCCGTTGAAGCCCACAGCCTTGCTCATCTCGATGTCGTGACGCAGCGCCTCATCGCTTGGAGCCGTCCAGATGCCGTCGGGATAGTAGCCCTGGTCGAGCACAAGACGCTGGAAGTAGGGCTTATTATTAAGGTAGAAGTAGCCTCCGGCCAAGTGTATCTTGCGCATTCCGGCGTATGACTTCACTTCGTCAAGCACGTTGCCTTTGGCATCGCGAACAGTGTACTTCACATCATAAAGATTAGGCGTTTCAGGAGTCCACAGCTTGGGATTCTTGATGGGAAGCACGATGACGGTATTGTTAGTTGCAGGAGCCTGTTTGCTCGACACGAGCTTGTGCTTTTCGTCGAACACCTGAACGGTCAATGTGTTGCCGTTTCCTTCCTCATAGAACTCAGGACGAACCACGAGTTGCTGCTGGTCAATATCGGGTGTAGCGAAGACTTGCTTCAATCCCATCGGGCTGACGGCCTCCATCCAAACGGTTTGCCAGATGCCCGTAACACGGGTGTAGCTGCAACCAGCACTTTTTAGAGCGGTGCTTTGCTTGCCTCCGGGCTGCTTTCCACCACGGAGATTGTCCTTCACCTCCACGACAAGATTGTAGGCGTCGCCAGGCTTCACGTACTTTGTAATGTCGATGGAGAAGGAAGAACCCGTGCCATAGTGATGCCCTCGCTTGCGTCCGTCAATCCAGATGGTTGCGTCATAATCGACGGCACCGAAGTTGAGGAAGATGTTCTTGCCTGCCCATTCTTTCGGGATATTAATGAGGCGGCGGTACCAAATGCAGGGAATGAAGTCGGTGTACTGCACGCCCGAGAGGCTGCTCTCCGGGCAAAAGGGGACGGTAATGTTGCCTTCGAAGTCCTGTCTGTTGCGCCAGCCTTTCTCGCCACCCGTCTGGCCGAAGTCGAAACTGTAGCCCCAAGTGCCGTTCAAGTTTACCCAGTCGGCACGTTCGAACTGAGGTCGTGGGTACTCGCTGCGGGGAATATCCACCGCTTTAACTGTGTTGCCAAATCCGAGCAACAAAGTTGCTGCCATGAGCAGCTTGCTGAAGTGTTTCATATTATCTCTCTTAATTTAGAATAATCCTTCAAAAAGGTCGCCCTGAACGGCTTTCTTTGGTGCCGAAGTTTCCTTCTTATAGAACTTCTGTAACGCACTTATCGCTTGGCGCAAATCCTCTCGGAGACTGTCTGGAGCAAGCACTTCAACACTTGTTCCCATGCCAAGTATGGTGTTCAGCAATACCTCGCTCATCGGCAACTCTACCTGAATCGTGACAGTCTGTGTTTTGCTGTCAGTGTCTCTTTGCAATATTTCAGGGTTACCAAGCCTTTGACGAATCGTTTCTTCGTCTTTGTTAATGCGCAAGGTAACTGCCGTCATAGGGCCTTCTGGCAAAGCAGAAAACATCGGAGCCGCGGCTGTTTCTGCAGCAACACCATCATATTTAAGGAAAGAAGCCGCTTTCAGCAGAGGGTTCTTCCATTCGAGATTGATGTACCGAAGAATGCGTTTGTGCCCACGACGGAAGCGTGGCTCGAGCTTTGCACCCTTCTGCACGAAGAAAGCAAGGTCGTTCTGTAACATACGCTTGCTGCATTTGAACTCACGATTGACTTCCTTGAGCCGTTGATTCACATAGTAAATCAGGCTGCGCATGGTGGCTGTCTCATTCGTTTTGGTTCGCTCGCCCATGAAAAACTCAATTTCAGGGTTGCGAAGAGCTTCGTCAAGAATCATCCAACGAAGGCGTTGCAAATCGTTCTGTATCATGGTTGGTGTTATAAATTTTTGAGGAATTCGGGAATATTCCTAATGGTGTCAGTCACTCGACGCAGTATTGTTGGTTGTGTCTCGGTAAAGTTCTTGTGTGCATATATCGTGTAAGAACCAGATCCGATGATAAGGCAAACGTCATTTCCCTCTACCTCTGCACTTGCCCAACGCAAGCTATGCATGCCTTGAATGGTATATCCGCTGGGAATATGCACTCGAGCCGTAGCGTTGGCAGGTATGTCTATTTCCCACTTTATACCTTCCTCTGTACGCCACCATTCACTGCTTACTTTTCCATAAGGCGTGTTGTGAGTGGCACAAACATGATTCAACTCTTCAGGCATGCTGAGGCTCATATCCAGTTCCTTGAAGGCACGACTTCTGGGACCCTGACGTATGCCAGCCAAACTGCCATACATCCAAGGCAGGACATCACCAAGAAGCATGACATGGTTGCCGCTGTTCATGGCCGGATCGGCTGTGTTGCCGTTCCAAAGCTCCCAAATAGTCGTGGCGTCGTTCTTTATCATATAGCCGAAGCTGGGATAGTCTTTCTGCAAGATTATCTGCATAGCAAGGTCAAGATGGCCAAGGCGAGTGAGACAAGTCATTAGATGCTGCATACCTATCACACCACAACTGATGTGACTGTTATACGTGTCCTTCGTAACGTCGACGATGTTCTGCAGGACTTTTTCCTCGTCACCATCGGGAACGAGACCAAACTCGAGAGACAGGAGATTGGCCGTCACAGTATTATTCGAGTAACTGCCCGACTCAGGATGATAGAAATGACGATTGTACGCTTCTTTCAGTTTCTGCTGACGACGGTCGAAATCGAGCATGTCAGCCTCAACTCCGAGTTCCATTGCAAGCTGTCCCATCATAGTGAGCATGCTGTAATACATTGCTGTGGAGATGAGTTTGCCGTCTGTCTTGCGAGCAGGATCTTCGCTATGGATAAGGTCAGGACGTTCTGGCGGCATACACCAATCGCCGTAGTTGTTGCTTGTCACGATGCCGTCTTGAAGGTTGCGTTCCAAGAAATTCATGTAAGTCTGAAGGAACGTATAGTACTTCTGCACGGCATTTATGTCGTTATAACGGCGATAGAGCATGAAGGTGGCGTAAACCGAAAGAGCTCCCCAAGCGACATCATTGCCGCGAACTACCCAAAAGCCTGGTGCCACGTTGGCAATCATTCCGTCGTCGTCTTGCGTATCCCAAACGTCTTGCAGCCATTTATAATAGAGCGCGCCATTATCGACGAGCAAGTTCTCGCCATAACAACCCATGGCATGATCGCCCAGCCAACCCATTCGCTCGTCACGCTGAGGACAGTCTGTAGGCATTCCATGATAGTTGCCTATGATTCCCCAATAAGCGTTCTCGTGCAACTTGTTCAGCAGTTCGTTGTCGCACCAGAAAGTTCCCAGGTCTTCCATATAGTCATAAATGACACAACCTGTCACATCCTTCAGCCGAGGAGCCTGTTCGATGCCTGAGATTTCAACGAAGCGGAAGCCTTGATAGGTGAGTTGCGGCTGATAGGTAAACATGCCGTTGGATGCGGGAATGTATGTGTCTGTACACTTTGCGGAACGCAGATTTGCGACAGAAAGCTGGTCAGGATTCTTGGGGTCGAGTATTTCTGCATGACGGATTACGACGGGCACATCCTTCTTTCCTATGAGACGGACACGAAGTTGGCCCACCATATTCTGTCCCATATCTATAATGTAACGTCCGTCAGACGTACGACGAATGCTCTTTGGCTTCAGTTCTTTCTGTATTCGCATGCCTGGAGAGGGCTGGGCTTGCACGACGCCAGTTGGCGCGTTCAGTTTTTTTGCCTGTTTCCAAGCACTGTCATCAAAGGAGGCTGTCGCCCATCCTTTCATTTCGCGAGCAGCTTCGTAGCGTTCGCCGTTGTAGAGATGATTGCGTTGTATTGGGCCTTCTGTTGTGACTTTCCAGTCCTCGCCAGTAAGGATTTCCAGCGTATCGCGATCTGTCTCAATGACGAGTTGTGCCTTCAGGCGAGGCAATCCGTAGGATGTGCAGTTCGAATCGAAGCCAAGCACATAGCCGTTTCCAAGGACAGAACCTATTGCATTGTTGCCTCTTTTAAGGAGAGAGGTGACGTCGTAAGTGTTGTAATAGACGGTTTTGGTGTAGTCCGTCTGTAAGGTTCCAAAGACGTCTTTGCTGACAGGCTTGCCGTTGATGTATGTCTGGCCGTACCCCATTCCACTTATATAAAGTGTTGCACGACGGACCTTGCTGCCAACGAAGAATGTGCGACGCAGGTATCGGGCTGGGAGGTCGCGGCTTTTGTGCTCATCCACGATGATGCGATCGGCATCGTCTGCACCTATCCATTGTGCTTCAGGCAGGAATTGCTTGATTCCCGTCAGGATGCTTTGAACGGGACTGGTCAGGTGTTCGCCTGTGCTGAGCCACACTTCCACCTGCCAGAACACTTTGCTCTGATAGGGGAGGCGTCGTCCCTGATAGGGAACGGAGACGCTTTCGTCGGTACTTTTCCTGCCGCTGTCCCAGAAGAGGTTGCGTTCGGCCTCCAGATCGGCTTCCGACGCTGCCACGATTATGCGGTAGGCCATCTGTTTTACATTGGGTTTGTTGCTCTGGATTTGCCAGGAGAATTGTGCAGTTCGCGTGATTCCTGCTGGTTCTGCCATACGGCATACGCGGAAATTTGCCAGGTCACTACCGAAAGCACTCTGCATTATCATGAAAAATGCCACTAAGGGCAGGAAAATATGTCTCATTTTTCTCGATTTTCTTCCTAATTTTACCTTAATTTATTTAATATGTGCCACAAAGTAACACTTTTTTCCTCAAATATGAAAGCTTTTGCCAAAAAATTACTTAAATTTGTGACGTGAACGACATTTATCAACTATTACCATAATAAGAAGACATGAAAAGATTGTACATTTTGGCAGCCTTGCTGCTAATGGTTTCGACCATTCAGGCTCAACAGGCCATTTTCGAGAGACACGACACGCGTTCTCCAGAGTTCAATTCCGACGGAACCGTCACCCTTCGCATCAAGGCTCCTGAAGCAAAGAAGGTGGGCATCATAGGCGATTGCGTTGAGAACGGTCGTGGCGAAATGACGAATCAGGACGGCGTTTGGACTTACACGACAAAAGTCCTCCCTCCTGAACTCTACAGTTATCGCTTCTATGTTGACGGCGTGGAAACGCAGGATGCAGGCAACATCGAACGCAGCCGTGATGTCCGTTCCTTCATGAGCACTTTCATCATCAGCAGGGAAGAGGGCGACTGCGGCTATCTCTATCAGAATCACAATGTTGAGCACGGAGATGTGGCTCACGTCTGGTACGACAGTCCAACGTTGGGAATGAAGCGCAGAATGAGCATTTACACCCCACCAGGGTACGACAAAGGCAAAGCCTATCCCGTTCTCTACCTCCTCCATGGTGCTGGAGGCGACGAGGAAGCCTGGCTCACACTTGGCAGAACGGCTCAGATAATGGACAACCTTATCGCTCTGGGAAAGGCAAAACCCATGATTGTGGTGACGCCAAACGGTAATGCTTCTGATGATGCTGGCCCACTCGAGACAGGTCTGGCTAGGAAGGACAGACCCAAAGCCTCCTACGAGGAGAGTTTCCAAGACATTATGAACTATGTGAAGGACCACTACAAGATCAAGAAGGGACCAGACAATACGGCAGTTTGCGGCCTTTCAATGGGAGGAGGACACACTTTCAGAATCAGCATGCTGAACCCTGGAACCTTCGGATATATGGGGCTCTTCTCAGCTGCAGTCCGTTTGGAATGGAACTCGCAAAAAAACCTCGAACAGCAATTCGAAAGCAATCAGAAGGCTGCGGAACAGATGAAGGCACTCTTCGCAGCTAAGCCTCATCTCTATTGGATAGCGATAGGCAAGGACGATTTCCTCTTCCAGCAGAATGCTGAACTACGTCAATACCTCGACAAGATGCAGTATCCCTACGAATACTACGAAAGCGAAGGAGGCCACATCTGGAGGAACTGGCGCATCTATCTCTCGATGTTCGCACCAAGACTCTTCTAGCGAGGATTCTTCATGAAGTTTAGCGGCGACAGACTTGCAACAGGAAGCAGGGGTGTCGCCGCTTTCTGTTTTGTAAAGATTTTTCTCCATTTCGGCAGTCTTGGTTAAGAAAAACGGCCTTCTTTCTGGCCGAAGGTCACAAAGGCTGCATTTTTCGCCATTTTTGCATAGGCTTCAAACTCAGCAACTTACAAAACCATACCCCAGAATGAAGAAGTGAAAAAGGGCAGAAAAGAGGTGCTTTTCGACCAATTTTGGCCCATTTCATCGGCCGATTTAACGTTCGAAGATGGCAAACTTCACTAAGGTCGTTGGCAAACTTCACACTATAAGTTTCGATTTTAACTGTGGGTCGTTGGGCCGTTTGGGCTGTTTAGTCGCTCATCTTCGCACGCCATTTTCAAAAACTTGTAAAGATATTTCCTTCGTTTAGGTGAGCGATATCGGCAAATTCGACATTCCTCAAAGATGAACCTCGAAAGTGCTTTCACTCGGAAATAAAAAGAAAAACTTTCGTTTTCCTTTTGTTTTTCGCTCGCTTATTCGTACCTTTGCACATTATTTGCGAAGTTTAACCACTTTAACTAAATAAATACATTATGAAAAAGATTCTTTTTATTGCCCTTGCAATGGCAATGTTTGCAGGTAACGCAAATGCTTTAGAGAATGAACCTGAAGAGGGTTTCACCTACATGGGACTCTTCGGAATGAACATTTCGAAACTCCAGAACAGCGGTTACGACGCTAAGGCTGGTGCCATGATGGGTGCCAGAGTGGACTACATGCTTCCCCAAGCACACGGAACTTACCTGACAGCCGGCCTCGACTGGACCATGAAGGGCGGCAAGGTCTCCGCTTTGGCAGGCCCCTTCGAAACTGATGTCGATGCAACAGCCAAGTATGCTCTGCACTACTTCGAAATTCCCATTCGCGTTGGTTTCCGCTATAACATCCTGGAGAACTTTGGCATCTATGGTGAGTTAGGCCCCTACTTTGCAATTGGTGTCGGCGGAAAGCACAGCCTGAGCATCGATATGGATGGTGACGCAGCCAACGAAGTCGAGGATGCAGGCACTTTCAAAGCCTTCAAGAAAGCTGATTTCGACCCCGAAAGGCCTGACAGACTGCCTTTCCAACGCTGGGATGCAGGCATTGGTTTCCGCATTGGTGCAGAATACAACCAGCACTACAATCTCCTGTTCGGATGCGATTGGGGTCTGGCAGACATGTATCGCGACAACCTTCGCGATTCATTCTACAACTATTACAAGTCTAAGGGTCAGGAAGTAAGCCTGCCAAAAGTCAAGAACTTCAACTTCAGCATTACCTTCGGATATCGCTTCTAATAATGGCAAAGGAATATAACTTTCGAGAGATAGAACAGAAATGGCACCGTCTTTGGACGGAACGCCAGACATACAAGGTTACCGAGGACGAACGTCGAGAGA
>JAGCFN010000006.1 GCA_017650085.1 Bacteroidaceae bacterium
CAAGACAAAGGCGCTCATCCTTTGCTCTCCCAGCAACCCGACCGGCTCTGTTTACAGCAAGAAGGAACTCGAAGCGCTGAAGAATGTCCTGCTTCGTCACGAGCAAGTCATCGTCATTGCCGACGAGATTTACGAGCACATCAACTACATCGGCGAGCACGCCAGCATGGCGCAGTTCCCTGAAATCAAAGAGCGCGTCGTCGTCATCAATGGTGTCAGCAAAGCCTATGCAATGACGGGTTGGAGAATCGGTTTCATCGCAGCTCCAGAATGGATTGTGAAGGGTTGCAACAAGCTTCAAGGTCAATACACTAGCGGTCCTTGTTCAGTCAGTCAGAAGGCAGCCGAAGCCGCTTTTGCAGGGCCTCAGCAATGTGTCGAGGACATGCGTCAGGCTTTCGAACGCAGGAAGAATCTTATCGTCAAGTTGGCAAAAGAGATTCCAGGCCTGGAGGTCAACGATCCTCAAGGAGCCTTCTATCTCTTCCCCAAGTGCAGCAGTTTCTTCGGCAAGAAGGATGGCGACCGCGTGATTAACAACTCAACAGACCTCGCAATGTATCTGCTTGAAGTAGGTCATGTGGCAACCGTAGGCGGCGATGCTTTCGGCTCTCCCGAATGCTTCCGAATGAGCTATGCGACCAGCGACGAGAACATCGTCGAAGCCATGAAGCGCATCAAAGAAACTCTGACAAGACTGAAATAATAGTCTCGTCAACAAGCACAAAAAAGAGGCAGGCGAATCAGTTTCGTCTGCCTCCTTTGTTTCTATGGTTCAAGCACTTAGTGCATGAGTGCGCTGATGAAAGCTGCAACTGCCACGCCTGCGGCAACACCTGCGGCCACATTGTTATCAACCACTACGACTTCGTGACGGTGAGCCATGTGACGGCGGTGTGCTTCCATGCGACGCATCTCCTCAATGCGACGAGCTTCCTCCATCCTTCTGCGCTCTTCCATACGACGACGTTCTTCAATCATGCGGCGTTCGTGCTTCGACATCTTATGAACTGCGTGCATGTCGTGACGATCTCCATGATAAGCCACTACGATGCCCTTGTCGTTCATATGATACTCGTTGTGCTTAACACCAACTTTTCCGTATGTATTCATGTTGCCCATAGCCATCATGATGGCAAATGCGGCGAGGTAAATCATCTTTTTCATAACCTTTGCTTTTTATGGGTTGAACAATTTGTTTCTTGTTTCTGGTGCAAAGGTACGGCGAAATACTGAGGGAAGAAGGGTGATTTTTCCTAAAGTGTGGGAGGAATTTCCCTATGCTTTAGGAGGAAGATGCCCAACAGGCACGAAGGTGCAGAGAGTGCATTGACAAGAAAATAAGTGTCATAGCCAAGTTGCTCTACCAGCAGACCACTTATGGCAATAGGGATAAATAAAGCTGCTGAGACTAGGGGTATCTGCAGCATGTTGATTGTATTGCGATAACGGGCTCTTGATATGGCGCTGACAGGAAGACGGCAAACACCCAAGCCTAGGCCGAACAGGAATTGTGCAGTCATAGTGCAGAGACATAGCTGCCAAAGATTCTCGGGCTGATGAATGGTCATCCCAAGATAAACGAAGGGCGAGAGGACAATACTCAGAGACATCGGCCAGAAGAGCCGCTCCAATGAATAGTGCCTGATGAGTCGTCGGCCCAAGAAAAGACCAAGGCTGAAAGCAATGACGCCTACAGTGCCTTGCGCAAAACCTATCTCCTGGATGGAACAACCCAAACCGCCGTTCGCACGCGTATCATATAAATAAAGTACGCGCGCATTAAACATGAGGCCTTGAGGCAAGAGCAACAGGAAGAGAATGAGTACAGGTTGCCACCAATGATTCTGATGACGGATGCGGTCGATTATGCGCAACTCGGCTTTTACAGAGGCTCCCACGCTATGCTTCGAACCACTATCGCCTATACGAGGACTTCTGAGCCATATCAGATGATGGAAGAAAAATATCAGGAACAGTCCTGCAGCCACATAACAGCCCATCGCCCATGAATAGCGAATCTGGCGGAAATAGACTTGAAGCGTTCCTACTAAGAAGATGAGGGCACCATAGGTAAAGATGACTGCGACCTGTGAAAAGGCAAGTTTGGGAGCCGTAAGCAGCTTTTGGAAGACGGGCCTCAACATTCGCTCATAGTACATACGGGCTGCCAATTCATGCCAAGCACAAAGCAGACTGACGAGCAACAGAGCGAAGAAGACGGCCAAAGGTCCTCTGTTGAAGGAAAAAGCCAAAAGAACAAGGCTAACAAAAAGCAAAGCCTCAATGAGATGCAGAACCTGCTTGAAGTTCCCCACTCTTCTTACCCACGAACGCATGAACGATTTCAGCACCCAAGGCAGGAAGAGAAGGGCAGAAAGGAGAGTCGCCTCTGCTGGTGCCAATCCCAACTGGAGGAGCATCAACAAGGCAACGTATGTCACAATTGCCGCAGGAATCTCTTCTGCAGCAAAGAGTGTCAGGAACCATCCCCCACGAAGAGGGGCTCTTTTAGTAGCTTCTAGCGATGAGGACACGAGCCTTGCTTGGTTTGCCTGTTACCATATCCACACCAGGAGTCTGCTCGAAGCCGAAAGGCACGCAACGGATTGTTGCCTGTGTCTCTTCCTTGATGCGAGCTTCCGTCTCGGCTGTTCCGTCCCAATGACAGAGGAAGAAACCACCATCCTTAACGCGCTCCTTGAACTCCTCGTAGTCGTCGCACTCGTAGATATGTGCGTCACGGAAGGTCTTTGCCTTCGTGAAGATATTCTTCTGGATGTCGGAAAGGAGTTCCTGAACGTATGCGGCAATACCGTCCAGAGGACGTGTTTCCTTCTCGAGAGTATCACGACGCATCACTTCGATTGTGCCGTTCTCCAAGTCTCTTGCACCAAGAACGAGACGAACAGGCACACCCTTCAGCTCGTAATCAGCAAACTTGAAGCCAGGACGCTTGTTGTCGGCATTATCATACTTCACGCTGATGCCCATCTTCTTGAGTTCGTCGATGATGGGAGCAACAGCTGCATCAACAGCTGCCATTTGTTCGGGCTTTCCGCCAATAGGAATGATGACCACCTGAATAGGTGCAAGGGCTGGAGGCAGAACGAGGCCATTGTCGTCGGAATGCGTCATGATGAGCGCTCCCATCAGTCTTGTGCTCACGCCCCAAGAGGTTGCCCAAGCATATTCGGGCTTGTTCTCCTTGTTGAGGAACTGCACCTCGAAGGCTTTACCAAAGTTCTGTCCGAGGAAGTGACTGGTTCCGCTCTGCAGAGCTTTGCCGTCCTGCATCATAGCTTCGATGGTATAAGTGTCGAGAGCACCAGCGAAGCGCTCCGTTTCACTCTTAACGCCCTGAACAACAGGCACAGCCATATAGTCCTCAGCGAACTTTGCATAGACCTTGAGCATCTGTTGAGCACGTTCCTCAGCCTCTTCTCTGGTAGCATGAGCCGTATGTCCTTCTTGCCAAAGGAACTCGCTTGTACGGAGGAAGAGACGAGTTCGCATCTCCCATCTCATCACATTACACCACTGATTTACCAAGAGAGGAAGGTCGCGATAGGACTGAATCCAGTTCTTGAAAGTATTCCAAATGATGGTCTCGGAAGTGGGACGGATAATGAGTTCCTCTTCCAACTTGGCTGCAGGGTCGACCACCACGCCATCATGCGTCTCGTTTGTCTTGAGGCGATAGTGCGTGACAACTGCACACTCTTTAGCGAAACCTTCCACATGCTCAGCCTCTTTCGAGAGGAAACTCTTCGGAATGAGCAAAGGGAAATAAGCATTCTGCACGCCAGTCTCCTTGAACATATCGTCGAGGGTGCGCTGCATCTTCTCCCATATTGCATAACCGTAAGGCTTGATGACCATGCATCCGCGAACGTCGCTCTGCTCTGCCAGGTCGGCCTTAACCACCAGTTCGTTGTACCATTTGCTGTAGTCCTCGCTGCGTTTTGTGAGGAAATCCAATTCTTTTGCCATTATTAATGAGGATTTTGTTTATTTTCGGGTGCAAAAGTACAAAAAAAATATGAAATAAGAAAAAAACTCTAAACTCTAAACCTTAAACTCTAAACTTTTTATATATCTTTGCGATTGAAAAGGACAAAATTATATTGTTTAACTAAATATCAACAACAATGAAAGCAAAGAAATTCCTTTTGGGTGCTTTGGCAATGGCTTTGGTACTCTCCGGTTGTAACATGAACAACGCCACCAAGGGTGGTCTCATCGGCAGTACTGGTGGTGGTGCTCTTGGTGCAGCCATTGGTGCTGGCATTGGCGCTCTGGCAGGCGGTTCAAGTGGCGCAAAGCTTGGTGCAGCCATTGGTGCTGGCGTGGGTGTAGCTGGCGGTACAACTGCTGGTGTTCTCATCGGCAAGAAGATGGATAAGGCAAAAGCAGCTGCCGAGGCTGTGGCTAATGCTCAGGTTGAGACAATCACAGACAAGAACGGTCTGGAAGGCGTGAAGGTTACCTTCGACAATGGCATCCTCTTCAAGGTGGGTAAGGCCGACCTGCAGTCAGGTGCTCAGCAATCTCTTCGTCAGTTTGCAACAAACGTGCTGAATGTTTACACAGATTGCGACGTTGCCATCTACGGCTTCGCTAGCAGCGACGGCAGCGAGACAACCAACTTGAACCTAAGCCAGAATCGTGCAAACTCTGTTCGCGGCTACCTGACAGGCTCTTGCGGCGTGAATGCCAACCAGATCAAGGGTGCAACAGGTCTGGGCGAAGATCCCAACTACCTCATCTTTGATGCAAACGGCAAGGAAGACCGCAATGCCAGCCGTCGCGTAGAGGTTTACCTCTATGCCAGCGAGGCTATGATCAATGCCGCTAACGCAGGTACTCTGCAGTAAGACAGCTCTCCCAAGTCCCATTCCTTGAAGGGAAATGGGTGAAAAGATGTTTACAAAATTACAAAAGTTATTGCGTTGGATTGTGCTCTTTTTCTTTGGGAGCACAATCCTCGCTGTTTTAATCTATAGGTGGTGTCCTGTCTATGTCACACCACTTATGCTGATTCGTTGTGCCCAGCAAGTCAAGCATGGCGAGAAACTGAGGCTCAAGCACCATTGGGTGCCACTCGATTCCATGAGCATATACATGCCTGTAGCCGTGATGGCAAGTGAGGATCAGCGATTCCTAGACCACAATGGTTTCGACTTTATAGAGATAAACAAAACCATCGAGGAACGCCGTTCTGGCAAGCGTTTCAGAGGTGGCAGCACTATCTCGCAGCAGACAGCCAAGAACGTCTTTCTCTGGCCTCAGACAAGCTGGGTTCGAAAAGGGCTGGAGGCCTATTTCACAGTTCTCATCGAGTTTCTGTGGGGCAAGGAACGCATCATGGAGGTCTACCTCAACTCCATTGAGATGGGCGACTGCATTTATGGCGCAGAAGCAGTGGCCCAGCAACACTTTGGCCGTAGCGCACTCAACCTGACACGCCCTAATTGTGCCCTTATTGCCGCAACTCTTCCCAACCCGCTCAAATTCAGCAGCAAAAACCCCTCCAACTACATGCTCAAGCGACAGACTGCCATCATGACGCAGATGCGCCACATCGATGTGTTCCCAAGGAAGAAAGATTAGGCGGACAAAAACAACACGTGTGACGATGCCCAACGTCACACTAGTAAATCCCAATCGTCACACTAGTAAATCGCGAACATCACACTAGTAAATTGCAAACTTCACACGTGTTGTTTCGAATGTATCCATGCGACGGAAACACAATAGCTGTACTGTCAATAACCAAACACAATCGAACATTTCGCAAGAAATCTTTACATTTTTCAAGATTTTCAGAACAAACCTCTATGGTTTGCCACTCTTGCGGGTAGAACTTTTTTTGCATTTTTTGCAATCTAGACTTTGCAATTTGAAAAGTTTTTCATAACTTTGCAGCGCAAAATATCTACATTATATATTATGTTCGATTCTTTCTACAGAATGCACCAGTATCTGGTGGAACGTACGCAAGCGCCCATCAGACGCGCTTTGATGGATGAAATTGACTGGCACAAACGACTCATCGGCATCAAGGGTAGTCGTGGTGTGGGCAGAACAACTTTCCTGCTCCAATATGCCAAAGAGAACTTCGGCCCGAGGGACCGCAGATGTCTCTACATCAACATGAACAATTTCTACTTCCAGGGGAAAACGCTCTTCCAGTTTGCCCAAGAATTCATGCAGGCTGGCGGTAAGGTCTTGCTCATCGACCAGGTGTTCAAGTATCCTGACTGGAGCCACGACCTCAGGCTCATCTACGACCGTTGCCCTCACCTGAAAGTAGTCTTCGCAGGCTCCAGCGTGATGCGACTGAAGGAGGAGAATCCCGAACTGAACGGCATTTGCGCAAGCTACAATCTGCGTGGCTTCTCATTCCGCGAATACTTGAACCTGAGAGCTGGAACGAACTTCCGCCCCTACACCATTCGCGAGATTCAGAACCGTCACGAGCACATTGCCGAAGAGGTGTTGCCGCTGGTGAATCCGCTTGACTACTTCAACGACTATCTCCACCACGGATACTATCCCTTCTTCCTCGAGAAGGCCAGCTTCATCGAGAACTTGCTGAAAGCTGTCAACATGATGATTGAGGTGGACATTCTGCTCATCAAGCAGATCGACCTGAAGTATCTGACGAAAATCAAGAAGTTGCTCTATCTGCTTGCCACAGGCGACTATGGAGCACCCAACGTCAGCCAGTTGGCTCAGGACTTGCAAACCAGCCGCGCAACGGTGGTGAACTACATCAAGTACCTCAGCGACGCACGTCTGCTCAACATGCTCTATCGTCCAGGCGAAGACTTCCCCAAGAAGCCTGCCAGCATCCTCTTGCACAACACAAACCTGATCTACGCAATGATGCCTGACTTCAACGACGAGCAGATGATTATGGAAACCTTCTTCCAGAACGCGCTTTGGGGCCGTCACCAAGTACAGAAGGGCGACCGCAGCTGCACCTTCATCGTGGACAAGAACATGAAGTTCCGCATCTGTCTGGAGCAGCCGAAGCGCAAGAATACAGACGTCCTCTATGCCCTAGCAGGTGTTAAGGAAGGCCTCGAGCAGGAGATACCCCTCTGGATGTACGGCTTCTTGTACTAATTGACACAAAACAGAAACACAAAAGGTAAAAGGTAATATAAATACTATGGCAAAAGAAAAGAAATTTGTGACTTGGGATGGCAACACCTGTGCCGGACATGTGGCTTATATGTTCAGCGAAGTGGCTGCCATCTATCCTATCACTCCTTCATCTCCCATGGCGGAGCATGTTGACGAGTGGGCCGCTCAGGGTCGTAAGAACCTATTCGGCGACACAGTAATGGTTCAGGAAATGCAGAGCGAAGGTGGTGCCGCTGGTGCCGTTCACGGTTCGCTGCAGGCTGGTGCCCTCACAAGCACCTTCACAGCCAGCCAGGGCCTCCTGCTCATGATTCCCAATATGTACAAGATTGCAGGCGAGTTACTGCCCAGCGTCTTCCATGTTTCTGCCCGTACACTTGCCACTCACTCTCTGTGTATCTTTGGTGACCACAGCGACGTGATGGCTTGCCGCCAGACAGGTTTCGCCATGTTGGCAGAAGGCAGCGTTCAGGAAGTGATGGACCTCAGTGCCGTTGCTCATCTTGCTGCTCTT
The DNA here is from genome assembly GCA_017650085.1 of Bacteroidaceae bacterium. Lineage (GTDB taxonomy): Bacteria > Bacteroidota > Bacteroidia > Bacteroidales > Bacteroidaceae > Physcousia. Next base: position 7,670 of record JAGCFN010000006.1, read on the forward strand.
GAGGCACGCGTGCCCTTTATCAACTTCTTCGACGGTTTCCGCACTTCACACGAGTATCAGAAGGTTGAACTCCTTGAAGAGGATGATGTTCGCGACCTCGTGAATCAGAAGGCTCTCAGCGAGTTCCGTGCTCGTGCCCTCTCTCCTGAGCATCCTCAGGCAAAGGGTATGGCCGAGAATCCTGAGACATTCTTCGCTCATCGCGAGAGCTGCAACCGCTACTACGACGCAGTTCCCGCAATCGTAGAGAAATATATGGCTGCCATCAGCGAGCGTACAGGTCGCAAGTACGAGCTCTTCAGCTACTATGGTGCTGAGGATGCAGAGCAGGTTATCATCCTGATGGGTTCTGCTTCTGAGGCAGCTCGTGAGGCTATCGACTATGCAAATGCCAACGGCAAGAAGTATGGTATGGTCTCTGTTCACCTCTATCGTCCTTTCAGCGTGAAGCACCTTCTGGCTGCAGTTACCAAGACTTGCAAGCGCATTGCTGTGCTCGACCGTACAAAGGAGCCTGGAGCAAACGGCGAGCCTCTGTATCTCGATGTTCGCGACGCATTCTATGGTCAGCCAAACGCTCCTATCATCGTAGGCGGTCGCTATGGTCTTGGCTCAGCCGACGTAACTCCCACCATGATGCTCAGCGTCTATGAGAACCTCGAATTGCCTCAGCCAAAGAGCCAGTTCACGGTTGGTATCGTTGACGACCTCACCTACACCTCTCTGCCCGTCAAGGAGGAGATGGCTTTGGGTGGTGAAGGCATCTTCGAAGCCAAGTTCTTCGGTCTTGGCGCAGACGGTACTGTGGGTGCCAACAAGAACAGCGTGAAGATTATCGGCGACAACACCAACAAGTATTGCCAGGCTTACTTTAGCTACGACTCGAAGAAGAGCGGCGGCTTCACTTGCTCTCACCTGCGCTTTGGCGACACGCCCATCCGAAGCACATATCAAATTAAGACGCCTAACTTCGTGGCTTGTCACGTTCAGGCTTACCTGAGGATGTACGACGTGATTCGCGGCCTTCGTCCAAACGGTCAATTCCTCTTGAATACCATCTTCGAGGGTGAGGAGCTTGTGAAGTTCATTCCCAATAATATTAAGAAGTACTTCGCAGAGAAGAACATCACAGTTTACTACATCAACGCCACCAAGATAGCTCAAGAGATTGGACTCGGCAACCGCACGAACACCATCCTGCAGAGTGCTTTCTTCCGCATCACGGAAGTCATTCCTGTAGAGCTTGCAGTAGAGCAGATGAAGAAGGCCATCGTGAAGTCCTACGGCAAGAAGGGCGAGGACGTGGTGAACATGAACTTCGCAGCCGTTGATCGTGGTGGCGAGTACAAGGTGCTGCCTGTTGATCCTGCTTGGAAGAATCTGCCAGCCGACGAGACTCCCGTTTACGATGAGCCCGAGTTCGTTACGAAGCTTGTTCGTCCCATCAACGCCCAGAATGGTGCAGACCTTCCAGTCAGCGCTTACAAGGGCTACGAGGACGGCGCATGGGAACAGGGCACTGCAGCTTACGAGAAGCGTGGCGTAGCAGGTTTCGTTCCTGTTTGGAATCCTGATAATTGTATCCAATGTAATAAGTGCGCATTCGTTTGTCCTCACGCTTGCATCCGTCCTATCGTAATGGATGACGAGGAAGTGAAGGGCTTCGAAGGCAAGACCATCGAGATGAAGGCTCCTGCTGCCATGAAGGGCATGCACTTCGTCATTCAGGTTGGCGTGAAGGACTGTCTGGGTTGCGGCAACTGTGCCGACGTTTGTCCCGGCAATCCCAAACTTGGCGGTCCTGCACTCAAGATGGTGCCTTACGACGACTCAAGCGCAGAAGCTGCACAGGAAGCAAAGAACTGGGATTACTGCGTGAAGAAGGTCAGCTCGAAGCAAGACCTTGTTGATATCAAGCAGAGCCCGAAGAACAGCCAGTTCGCTCAGCCTCTGTTCGAGTTCAGTGGTGCTTGCTCCGGTTGCGGTGAGACACCTTACGTGAAGCTCATGAGCCAGCTCTTCGGCGACCGCATCATGGCTTCTAATGCTACGGGTTGCTCCTCTATCTATTCCGGTTCAATTCCTTCCACTCCTTACACGAAGAACGCCAAGGGACAAGGTCCTGCTTGGTCGAACTCCCTCTTCGAGGACTTCTGCGAGTACGGCCTCGGTATGGTACTGGCTAACAAGAAGATAAAGATGCGCATTACCGCCATGTTGCAAGAGCTTATTGCCGATGAGAAGGTCAGCGCAGAGTTCAAGCAGGCTGCCCAGCAGTGGATTGACGGTCAGAACGACGCAGATGCATCCAAGGCCGCAGCTGCTGTCCTGAAGCCTCTCATTGCCGAGGGTGCAAAGGCTGGTTGCCCAACATGTGCCCAGCTCAAGGAGCTCGACCACTATCTGGTTAAGCGCTCACAATGGATTATCGG
>JAGCFN010000052.1 GCA_017650085.1 Bacteroidaceae bacterium
CCCAGCACCCAATAGGCTTTGAGGGGTTCTTTCGCGGAAAGAGATCCTTTCTCGAGGTTGATGTCGTAGCACACATAGTTGCCGTTGGTGCTCCGCTCGAAGATGAAAATATGCTCCTTGGGAATCGTGATTGCCTGCACGGAAAAGCAGAACAAAGAGCACAGCAAGGTATAGAGTATGGAACGCTTCATAGGCAAGCTTTTTTGAATATTAGAAAGAGAATGTCAGATTGAAGCGGACACCATTCTTCTTGACTCCCGGATGATCCAGATAGTTGAGACGGCGAACATAGTCTACACCAAAGACCTTGAGAATGTTGCGAACACCGACTGCCACCTCCATGTAGGGCTTGCTGGAATCGATGGCGTAGGAGCCTTCGGGGAACTGGTAGAGCATCGCGTCGTTGGTGCTGATGAAGGGGTTGTTCTTGTCCGTCAGTGTACCCCAGACGCCTCGGAATGCGAGGTATTCGCGCAGCTTGAGCTTCTTGAAGAGCGGGATGCGGTTGAATATCTTGCCGTTCATGTTCCACGAAACTGACCAGAACACGCGGCGGTCCATGAAGAACTCCATGTTGCGAAGCATGTTGAGAGTACCCTCTTGCTCGACATAAGAGATACAAGTCGGAGGTGTGATGAGGAGCGGGAACGGAACTTTGTTCCACTGCATGGAGCCAGAAGCATACAGGTCGATTCGTCCCCAACTGCCCAACCACTGACGCTTGAAGACAGCAACCTCGGTCTGGTTGGAAGCATATTGGCCTCCCAGAATGCCCTTGAAGTCAATAGCGTGGCGAATGGTGAACTCAGGACGGTCCTTGTTGATGGGCCAACGGTCCTGCTTCGTGTTGATGTAGGTCTGACCGGGGCAGAACGTTACGGCTGCGTTCCATTCCGTGGTACGCATCCTGTAGTCCTCCGTGCCGTCGTTAACGTGAATGAGGTGGAGGTCACCAACCGGCCGGTTGCTCTCGGCCACGATGTTGGTGGTGAAGTTCAGTCCGTAGTCGGTCTCCCAGACGAAGCCCAAGCGCTGCATGTTCTGCTTGTAGAGCATGTTCACCGTCTCGGTCTTGAAGTTGACAAAAAGGTTGTCCTTGCTGTTCTTCAGGAACTTGTCGGAAACGGAGGTGACGTCGTAGGAGCTCTCGAAGACTATCATCCGCTGCGGGAACTCGAAGTAGGAGTTCTTCTTCTTGTTGAAGCAATAGGTGACCTGCCCGCCATAGTAGTTGCCTCCCGACTTGAAGCCGTGCGTATAGTGGCCCTCGAGGAAGAGGTGCTTGTTGAAGGCGGCCGTTGTCTGACCGCCGGCACGCAGACGGAATCCGTCGTAGAAATTGCTCGAGAAGGTACTGATGACGGGGCCGATGTCGAACTTGCTGGGCTTGCCGGCTCGGGAGGTCTCGATGTAGTTCTCAAAGAGCGTCTTGACCACCAGCAAGGGGATGCGCATGTTCTTCGACTTCGACATGGCGGTCATGAAGTCACCCAGTCCGCCCTCTTTCTGCGAAAGCTCCACAGCCCTGTACTTGTCCCAAAATTCCTCGTCCTGGTTGCGCGAGTCGGCCATGCGCTTCACCTTCGCCTGCCCCTTGAAAAGGTTCTTGTGCAAGGGGTCGAAGCTGTAGTCGGAAAGGCGTGTGTTGCGGACCACCAGCACGCTCTTGCCAAGCAAAGTCATCTCAGCCCACATATCGTCGTTCGTCAACGCCCATTCCTCGTTGGGAAGCTGGCTGTATATCTGGTCGATATGAAGCGAGCTGACAAAATTGACGTCGCTCTTCTTGGGAATGGAGAGGTGGCACTTCTTGACGTGAAGGGTGGAGTCCTTCAGAATGTAGATGTCGCCGTTGAAGCCGATATCCTGAGGGTTGTTGGGCGTAAACGTCAGATGATAGCACGAATCGCGGTCCACGAGCACGGTATCGGTGATGTAGTACCTGTAGAATGACGTCGCTCCGGCTCCGATGGGGCTCAGGAAGGGGAACTTCAAGAGCTTGATGTAGTTGTCGTAGATGTCGACATCCTGGAAGACCTCTTTCAGGGTGGTGTTGATCATCTCGCCAGTCGCGAAGAGCTGGTTCAGACCGGAACTCTGCTCGCCCGTTATGATGTCCTTCTCCGTCTTCGGGTCTTTGCGGTAGATGTGCTGCGTGACGGTCTCGTCGAGCGAGATGGGCACAACCATCTTCTTGTTGTATGGGCTGAGCTCAGCCTGCTGCGTCCACTTCACCTTGCCCACGTCCGTACTGTCGAGCTCCTTTACCTTGTAGTCGTTCAAGGCCATCGAGAGCTTCTGGTACTTGTTGTACATGTAGTAGTCGTGGTTCTCGAGCTTGGTGCTCTTCTTCATCTCGATGACACGCTTCATGAGCTCGATAGCAGGATTGTCCTTACGGACATAGCGCGTCCTCTTTGCTTCGATAACCACCTCGCCCAGTTGCTTCGTATCGGGCTTGAGCTTGATGGTCAATCGGCTGGGCGTTGCCTTGGTGATGTTCACACTCTCATCTCTGTAACCCATACAGGAGAAAGTGAGCGTGGCGCCATTAATGCGCGCAATGGAAAAGATGCCGTCTAAGTCGGCTATGGTAGAAACCTTGCGCTCCTTGTATGTTACGCCTGCAAGAGAAAGGCTGTCACCGGTGGAAGCATCGAGGATGACACCAGTAATCTTCTGTCCCAAAACATTCACAGAGAATGTCAGGAGCAAAACAAGGGTTGCAAAGAATTTTCTTGTCATATAATGTTTATTGTCTCGCGTTTTCATGTGTTATCTTGCTGCACGTCTCAAAAGCCGTCATTGTGACGCCCTCGATACCAGGCAGGATGATGCTCTGTCCTGTGAGCAATAGATTGGGTAGCGGAGTACCTACAGAGTGGAAACTGAGCATCGATGCACGGCAATCCTTGCGCAAACCGAAAGCTCCACCCTCAGGACTTCCCAGATAATCGCGATAGGTAAGAGGTGTACTTGTATAGCATTGTTCCACCATATCGTGCAATCCTGGAATATATTGCTCCGCCAGTGCTATGCACTCTTCAGTCTTTTGTTGGCAAAATGCTTTATAATCGTCACCACGGTGACCGACTTTGGTTTCTGACCAGGCTTGGCATTCGTGCCAAGGCATGGGCGTTAGGAGGTCTATCTGTCGGAGTTTGTCCGAACCATCCTCCGGAACCCTTGCACTTATCATAACTCCCTTCACAGGGTCATTTTCTTCTGTCATTGTCCAAACGTTTGGCTTGTCATAGACAAAGACATTGTGGGCGAAATATCGTAAAGCATCAGGCTTGATGCAGAGTTGTGCTGTGAACATTCCGCAAGTATTCTCTCCTGATGTCATCCTTCTGCGGAAGGCCTTACGAACTGAGGGACAATCCTCAAGCAACTGGCAAAGCAGAGCTGGATGAATATCGGAGATATAATAATCTGCTTCGTAGGTCTGTCCGTCGGAACAAGTGACACTTGTGATGCGACCTTCTTTTTCTGTTAGGCGAACCACCTTACTGTTCGTTCGCACTTCACCACCTGCTTCCTCAATAGTGCTGATGAGCTTGTTCACCAACAAATTGCCATCTCCTTTGAGTCGCCAACTGCTCTCAATATAGCTGGAACAAGTGTGGGCAAAATTGAAGAGAGGAAGCGATTCTTTGCGAAGCTCAGTCTTCATGGCGGCAGCACTCACCACATTCAAAAGCAATTCGTCGGAAAAAGTCTCTTGCAAATAATCGTAGGCACAGACATCCATGTCTTCAGCCGTAATGTTCTGCAGTCGCAGGACATAGCTTTGGAGTGCTTCGCGCTGGTGTGGAAAGTCTTTTGCCAGTCCTTCGACGAATGCTTCGTAGCCTTGATGGAAAGCGAAGTGTCGGCCACCTATGATGACGTGGTCGAAATCTTCATCCATTCGCTGCCAAGGGAGATCAAGAAGTCCGAGCTCTGCAAATGCTTTGTACATCGTTTGCCCAGGAGCCAGACCACCCACATAGTGCAGTCCCG
>JAGCFN010000053.1 GCA_017650085.1 Bacteroidaceae bacterium
GCGACGGCATTTACTACGAGGTTATCACAGAAGGCAATGGTGCCGTTCCTGCTGACACCAACAGAGTTAGCGTCAACTACGAAGGCAAGCTCCTCAACGACACCATCTTCGACAGCAGCTATCAGCGCGAAGAACCCGCTAAGTTCCGCTGCAACCAGGTTATCCCAGGTTGGACAAAGGCTCTGACAAACATGCCAGTAGGTTCTACTTGGATGGTTTACATCCCTCAGGAACAGGCTTACGGCGAGCGTGAAGCCGGCAAGATTCTGCCTTATTCTTGCCTCATCTTCAAGATCGAACTTCTTGGCATCGAGTAATTTGGAACCAAAATGAAGAAGTATATCCTGTTTGCACTCTGTGCCTGCATATCTCTGGGCATGAGTGCTGCAAAGAAGAACACAAAGAAGAATAAATCCAAGCAACCAGTTGAGGTGGTCGATACGGTTAGTGTCGACACCTTCAGCTACTTCTTTGGTCGTGCCAATTCCAACGGCTTGAAGGGTTACTTGGCTCAGCGAATGGGTATCGACACAACTTATGTTGCCGACTTCCTGAAGGGCTTTGAGCAAATGACGCTCACCGAAGCCGACAAGAAGGAGAAGGCTCGTCTGGCTGGCATCGAGATTCGTCAGCAAGTAGAGCAGCAGGTCTATCCAGGTGCTTCCAAGCAAGTGAATGACAGCACTGATATCCTGAACAAGACTCTCTTCCTGAAGGGTTTCCGCGACGGCTTCTCTGGCGAAAATGCCACCGTTTCGATGGATAGCACTCAGAAGCTTGTCAAGAAGCAGATGGAGTACTACCACAAGGTGAACATGGAGAAGAAGTATGGCGCAAACCGTATTGCAGGCGAAGAGTTCCTCAAGGCTAATGCCAAGAAGGACAGCGTAAAGGTCACTCCAAGCGGTCTGCAATACAAGATCCTGACTCAGGGTACTGGCGAGATTCCCACAAAAGATGCCAAGGTGAAGGTCAACTACGAAGGTCACCTCATTGACGGAACTGAGTTCGACAGCTCGTACAAGAGGAACAAACCCGTCACCTTCCCTGTCGCTCAGGTTATTGCCGGATGGACAGAAGCCCTTTGCATGATGCCTGTAGGCAGCAAGTGGATGCTTTATGTGCCTCAGGAATTGGCATACAAAGACAAGGAACAGAGCAAGATCCCTCCTTTCTCCTGTCTCATCTTCACCGTTGAGCTCCTGGAGATTGAAAAGGAAGCTACGAAAAACTAAGCATGCCTAGTTGGCAAACTTCACACGTGAAAAAGCCAAACTTCACGCGTGAAGTTTGCCAACATCAAAGGCGACGTTTGGCATCATCACTGCAGACGTTTCGAAACACAACTTCAAACGAATCCTAAAAACTAACACTGACAATATGAAGAAGTCACTTTTCCTTGCGGTTCTGCTCCTTTCGAGTTTTGCCGCAAACGCGCAGAAGAAAGTCAGCGCAACGAGTCCAGACGGACAGACTAAAGTAACAGTAACCGTCTCTGACCGCATCTACTACGACGTCGAGAGCCACGGCGAACTGCTCTTCAAGCAGAACTTCATCGGCATGACACTCAGCGATCGTACCCTCGGAGAGAAGCCCTCCCTCAAAGGCAACAAGGTTACGAAGGTCAACGAGACCATTACACCTATCCATCCCCTCAAGTTCAGCAAGGTCGAGAACAACTACACCCTGCTGACGCTTACCTTTGGCGGCAACTACAAGGTTGAGTGGCGCGTCTATAACGACGGTGTTGCTTACCGCTTCATCACTGCCCTGAAGGGTGAAATTGAGGTGATGGGCGAAGTGGGAACCTGGCAGTTGGCAACTCCCAGCAAACTCGTTCTGCAGCAGCCTAGCGGCTTCAAAACAAGCTGCGAGGAGAACTACTCAGTCGTTGAGAGCAATGCCTGGAAGGCTGACGACAAGATGAGCGAACTGCCCATCCTCGTTATGGGCGAGAAGCAGAAAGTCCTCATCTCCGAGTTCGACTTGTTCGATTATGCAGGCGTCTTCCTCAAGTCTGTTGGCGAAGGCACCAACGCTTTCTCCATCATCCAGCCAAAGTGCCCCATCGAATACCAGGATGACGGCGACCGCAGACACAAGATACTCAAGGAAGCAGACTATGTTGCCAAGACACAAGGCACGCGCACATTCCCTTGGCGCTATATGCTCATCACTCAGAACGACGGACAATTGGTGGAGAGCACAATGCCTGTTCGTCTTGCTCCAGCAAATGCCATTGGAGAAACCGATTGGATTAAGGTCGGACAGACTTGTTGGGACTGGCTCAACGGCATTCCCTTCGGTCCTGATGTAACGTTCAAATCTGGCATCAACCTCGACACATACAAATACTTCATTGACTTTGCAGCCCGCAATGGCGTGGGTTACATCCTCATAGATGAAGGCTGGGCACTCAACACACGCAATCCCTTTGAAACCAATCCCGAAGTGCATCTGCCCGAGATTATCGCTTACGGCAAGAGCAAAGGCGTGGGTGTTATCCTGTGGCTGCCTTGGCTCACTGTCGAACACCACATGGACCTCTTCGAGAAGTTTGAGGAGTGGGGCATCAAAGGCACAAAGATTGACTTCATGGACCGTCAGGACCAATGGATGATCAACTTCTACGAGCGCGTTGCCAAAGAGGCAGCCAAGCATCACATCTTCGTCGACTTCCACGGCGCATTCCATCCCAGCGGCTTGGACTACAAGTATCCCAACGTCCTGACCTACGAAGGCGTGCGCGGCATGGAGTATAATGGCAGCTGCAAGCCCGATAATAGTGTATGGCTTCCCTTCATCAGAAATGCTGTCGGACCCATGGACTACACCCCTGGCTCTATGCTTAACTACCAGCCGGAACGCCACCACGGCAGCCGACCCATCTGTGCAGGCGTTGGCACAAAGGCTTTCAACCTGGCCATCTTCGTGCTTGCCGAGAGCAACCTGCAAATGCTGATGGACAACCCGTGCCGCTACGACCAGTGGCCCGACTGCCGCGACTTCCTCACCAGCGTGCCAGTCAATTGGGACGAGACACGTGTCCTGCAGGCTGAAGCAGGCCAATATTGCGTAGTAGCAAAGCGCAAAGGCGACAAGTGGTTCATTGGTGGCATCACCAATAGCACTGAGCGCGACCTGCAGCTCAAGTTCGACTTCTTGCCCGCAGGAAAGCAGTATAAGATGACAAGCTTTGAGGATGGTGTCAACGCACACATCATCGCAATGGACTATCTTCGTAAGGAAAATAGAGTCAACAACTCGACCGTCCTGCCTGTTCACATGGCTCGCAACGGCGGCTGGTGCGCATGCATCGAAGCCGGCAGGTAATACGCCGCTTAATCTACAAGTGGGCGAAGACGGATACGACCGCCTTCGCCCGCTTTTTTATAATTTCTTTATTTTTTTCATCGGCAGCGGGAACATTATTCCTTTTTCTGCGTCTTCATAATAGAGCAACGACATAATGGAGAAAGAAGCGTTCTGTACATTAGCACGTCAGCTGAGGGCCGACATCCTGTCCCTCAGTCGCCGCTTTCTTAGAGAAGAGAGCGAGGCAGAAGACAACGTGCAGGACACGCTGCTCAGGCTTTGGACCATTAGAAAACAGCTCGACAAAGTCCGCTCTGTTCAAGCGCTGACCTATGCCATATGCAAGAATCTCTGCATCTCCAAGCTTCGCAAAAGGAAAATTGTTCCAATGGAGTTGAGCGACGAGATACGTCTCATCAGCACACACGACTCACAGTGGATGCTTGAGGAAAAGGAGAATGCCGAGTGGCTCGAGGACAGCATCGCAGGGCTCCCTACTGCCCAGATGCAGATTCTAAGGATGAGCCAGCAGGACGGACTCGAGAACAACGAGATTGCAAAAGTGCTCGGCATCAGCGAAGTAACCGTTCGAACCGCACTCTGCAAGGCAAGAAAGAACCTCTTGGAAAGACTTATAAAGCGAAATCAATAATGTACAAGGAGACAAACATACGCGAACTGCTCCACCGCTATATGGAGGGGGAAAGCACGCAGGCAGAGATGAAGCAGCTCAAGGAATACTTTGATGGCGAGCAAGATTTGCCTGCTGACTTGATACCTTATGCTCAGATGTTTGCCATCATAGAGGAGGAAACGCAGACACCAAGCACAGAGGCATTGGACAAGTTCTCTGAAGAACAGGTACTGAAAACAAAGCGTCGTCTTCCACTTTGGCCTTTCATAGCTGCTGCCTGCATTGCCGCCTTTGCCGTTATTCTGCTGGCACCACCTCAGCAGGAAGAAGAAAGCATGGCAATCGCATACGTTGAAGGCAAGATGCTCAATGACAAGTCTTTGGCCATGCAAATGGGAGAAAATGCCTTGCAAGAGATATTCAGCAACGGAAACCAAGAAGAACAACTCAGCGAATTATTCAACGAACAATGAAACATCTAATCATAACACTTGCACTCATCACAGCCACCCTGCCCCTCTCGGCACAGGAAGGTCTCCGCATTAACGAGGTCTTCGAGGGAAATATTGTTAATGAACTGGCCTTGCACGAAAGTCTCGTCAAGGGAGAAAGCCTCGAACCATTCAAACTGAAGGTGCTCCATACAGTCAAGTTCACTACTGGCAACTCGGCTCGTGGCAAGGTGGAAGCGCTCTTCAAGGAAGATATGAAAGGTCGTCTCTCTGACGACAACGATAATCTGGAACTTGAGTATCGCGACGGACACCTCTATTACGCCATCGTTCAGATTGCCGACACGAAGAAAGGTCTGCACCGATACATCTGCTATCAATGCCGACAAGCAATGGGCGGCAACAGCATCACCATCGTCTATATGGAAGGCAAAGCCAGC
>JAGCFN010000054.1 GCA_017650085.1 Bacteroidaceae bacterium
CTGGCTTATGCCGCTAAAGATCGAGGGATACATGTTTACCACCTGAACATCGGTCAGCCTGACCTTCCCACTCCCAAAGCGGCCATCAATGCCATCAAGAACATCGACCGCAATATCCTCGAATACAGTCCCAGCCAAGGCTATCTCAGCTATCGCAAGAAGCTGGTCGGCTATTATAGCAAGTACAACATCAACCTCACGCCTGAGGATATCATCATAACAAGCGGTGGTAGCGAGGCCGTACTGTTCTCCTTCCTAGCTTGCTTGAATCCTGGCGACGAGATAATCGTGCCAGAACCTGCCTACGCGAACTACATGGCGTTTGCCATCTCGGCTGGTGCAGTCATACGAACCATCACAACAACCATCGAGGAAGGCTTCTCCCTTCCGAAGGTCGAGAAGTTCGAAGAACTCATCAACGAAAAGACGAGAGCCATCCTCATCTGCAATCCGAACAATCCGACAGGCTACCTCTATACCCGTCGAGAAATGAATCAGATACGCGACCTCGTCAAGAAGTACGACCTCTACCTGTTCAGCGACGAAGTCTATCGCGAGTTCATCTATACTGGCAGCCCTTACATCAGCGCCTGCCACCTTGAGGGAATCGAGAACAACGTAGTGCTCATCGACAGTGTGAGCAAGCGTTATAGCGAGTGCGGCATACGCATCGGTGCCCTCATCACAAAGAACAAAGAGGTGAGGAAGGCAGTCATGAAGTTCTGTCAGGCACGCCTCAGTCCCCCACTCATCGGCCAGATTGCAGCCGAGGCAAGTCTCGACGAACCTGAAGAATACGGCCGCGAAGTCTATGACGAGTATGTGGAAAGGCGTAAATGCCTCATCGACGGACTCAACAGAATACCCGGCGTCTACAGTCCCATACCGATGGGAGCGTTCTACACGGTAGCGAAGTTGCCCGTCGACGATGCCGAAAAGTTCTGCGCTTGGTGCCTGAGCGACTTCAACTACGAAGGCGAGACCGTCATGCTGGCTCCCGCTGCAGGCTTCTACACCACACCAGGAATCGGCACAAACGAAGTCCGACTGGCTTACGTCCTGAAGAAAGAAGACCTCGTTCGCGCTCTCTTCATCCTCAGAAAAGCTTTGGAGGCGTACCCAGGAAAAGTATAATGTTCACTTGGTTTGTAGCTAAACGACTCTTTGCGCAAGGCGGAAACAGCGGAAGAGCCTCGCGTCTCGCCACAAGTATCGCAACTTTTGGTGTCGCTATCGGCTTGGCTGTGATGCTGGTTAGCGTGGCAATTGTTCTGGGTTTCCAAAAGGAAGTTCAGGACAAGGTGCTGGGGTTTGGCGCTCACATCAAGGTACTCAATTACAAGAGCTTAGGCCAACAAGAGTTCACACCTATTGTTATTGACGATTCTGTCACTTCGCGTCTCGCAGCTGTCCCTAATGTGGCTTCCGTCGCTCGCTTCTGCATCAAGCCTGGAATGCTGAAAACAGATGCGAACTTCAAGGGCATAGCCATTCAAGGCATAGGTCAGGATTACGACCGCAGCTTCATAAGCAGTCACATGATTGGCGGCGAAATGCCCCAGTTCACAGATTCCGTCAGCTCTGGCAAACTGGTGATTTCGCAGGCGATGGCTCGCGAAATGCAGGTCGAGGTTGGGCAAACCATCTATGCCTACTTCTTCGAGCAGACGGTTCGGGCAAGGAAGTTCACCGTCGCAGGCATTTACCAGACCAACCTTACCGACTTCGACAAGAACTTTGCCTATACCGATCTCTGCACCATCCATCGCCTTCTCGGTTGGGATTCCCAACA
>JAGCFN010000055.1 GCA_017650085.1 Bacteroidaceae bacterium
AACTGAGTGCGAGAGGCGAGGGGTATCACTTGGTGTTCAAGCGCCGCCCTGAACTGAGTCAGGAGGAGAATCTTCGCTGGGCAAGCGAATTGCTCGGTGTGGAATACGACAAGGGTGCAAAGGACATTACCAGGGTGTTCTATACCACAGGTCTGAAAGACCTGATTTATCTCGAAGACGAACTGTTCCAAATAAAAAGTGTAGAGTGTAGCGTTGAAAGTTTAGAGACAGTTGAAAAAGTTGATAGTAAAAAGTTAAAAGACAACCTCAAAACTGAAAACTCTGAAAATTCTTCACTCTTAACTCTTAGTTCTTCACTGGAATATCGCGGTATTCCTTATAGCGATATTGTTCAGCGGTGGTGGGGACTGAATGGGGGTGAACCTCAGGAGGGTGAGCGCAATGTGAAGCTCTATCAACTGGCGGTGAATCTGCGCTCCATCTGCGACAACAACAAGGCTCTGCTCCTGAAGATTATGCCCAGACTGGGGCTTGACGAGAGTGAGTTGCGAGGCATTGTGGACAGTGCTTGCAAGGAGATTCCCAAGGGCATCAGCAAGATGATGAAGGAGGTCATCGAATCTATCCAGAACATCAAAAACGAAAACGGCCAGGAGATACCTGACGAGCCTTCGTACTATGATCGCTTGCCGAAGATGCCTATGGGGGTGAGGGAGTCGATTGAGGCTGTCGGTCCGAACCTGTCGATGCCTACGCTGACTGCAATCTGTCCTTGCATAGGGGCTCTGGCTACAGGTGTCAGACTGGATGTGCATGGCACGAAAAATTCGCTGAACCTGATTTCCTACATCGCTGGTGATTTCGCTTCGGGCAAGGGAAACATCGATCCTGTGATCGAGGCTTGGACGAGCGAGGTGAAGGCGATAGACAAGGTCTACATGGAGCAGGAAAGTGAGTGGCGAAGGAAGAAACGCGCAGCAAAGAACAAGGAGGAGCAACCCGAGGAGCCCAAGCTGCCTGTGCGTATCCTTACGCTGAACAACACTGTGGCCAACTTGGCTGAGAGATTGGCTAACACTGATGGCAAACACGCTTTCTCGTTCACTCCGGAAGCGGATACTGTGGCGCAGAAGTGGAAGACGGCGATGAGCGATTTCTCGGTGATGCTCAGGCAGAGCTACGACGGCAGTTCGTATGAGCGGGAAGCCCGAAGTGCTGATGCTGTGAATGTGCACATCGAACGATTGCTCTGGAATGTGACGATGTGCGGAACTCCCGATGCGCTGTACCGAGTGGTGAACAACTACACAGACGGTTTCCAAAGTCGTCTGGCTGTGGCCCGGACTCCCGACAACACTTTCTCTCCGCTGGAAGAGAAGCCCTACGTCATCACTGAGGAACAGAAGAAACGGATTGCCGAGGTGGCTCATTTGCTCATGCTGATGAATGGTACCGTAGAACTTCCGAAGCTGGAACAGAAGGGACGTGAGTGGCTGGAACAAATCAGGCAGGAGACGATGATGAACGACGACAAAGTGAAGGCTCGTCAACGATTCCGCATCTGTGTGACTGCCCAGCGCATGATATGCTGCCTGATGCTTTGCAAGGTGGCAGAGGAACTGATCGGGAAGCATGGCTTCGAGGAAGCAGAGAAGGTGATGAAGACCAAGCCCGACCTTTGGAAAGAGATGCTCCAGCATGTGCAGACTCCTCAGGCTCTGGAGGCGTATGATGTTGTGGCAGACTATCTCCTGGACTGCGCTCTGTTCTTCTTCCGTGAACGCATTGAATATGCATTCAATAGCCGTGAATACTCGGGAATGGCGGAACGCAGACGAACGGGGAAAAACGACTCCATCTTCGAGTGTCTGGACTATGAGTTCAACTTCGACAGTGCTTTTCAATATAGTGCGATGATGAAAAGGGGTAGCGTCTCGCGTAGCCAGGTACAGCAGATGCTGAAGAACTGGAAGAAACAGGGGCTTATCGTGCAAACTGAGTCGGGCTACAGAAAGGTGCAAGACGTGTGTCATTAAGTCATTAAGTCATTAGTCATTAAGAACTCTTCAATATGATTGCCATTGAGAATACCCAAAACAGTGAGCGCCATCAAACTTGTTTGGATGGCCGAGTCGTGAGGGGCGAAGGCATAGCCAATACTCTGGAATGTTTCGTGCAGCTCTGGCTCAGGCTGGAGCGCACGAGACGGCTCCTTGAAGGGCAGTGCAAACGCTTCTGCATCAGGAATATCCTTCGTTCGTGGTTCGGGCTGAAAGCGACGGATGATTATATCTTCGAGGTGTGTATGCGCGGTTCTACAGAGGAACTGACTCTGAACGGGATGGACACACTGCCACCCCCTGCTATCTCTCCCAGGAAACACCGTGAACTGCTGCGAGCCATCGTCTCGATCACACTCGGCATCGGAACGCGCAAGGTGCATCTCTCGCAACTCGACAAAGCTTTCTGTCAGGCTTTCCCCAGAAGTACAGCTATCAACGTGAACAAAAAGAAAAAGCCTCCATAGGGGGCTTTTTTCTTCTTCGCGCGACCTCAAATGAAAGAATAAGAATTAAAAATTAAAGATTAAAAATTGAAGATTGAAAATTAGAGATTAAGCATGTTCGAATCGCCTTAATCTATAATTCGGGCATATTGTGCTGCATATCAGCACCTTACGATTAAATCTTAAGTGGACAACTTATCTCTGGGAGTTTATGTGCTCGTTTGTCATTCACAAGCCGTTTTGACACACAAAGAAGAGCCCCCGTTTGTCTTGCGGAGGCTCTTTCTGTTCTCTGGTTTTCCGGATTCCTTATTCTTCCCAACCGAGGGCGCTGGCACCCAGTACGGCTGCATTGGCGTTCATCAGGCCCGATACGAGGAACTTTGCCTTGCCCTTGAATATCTTCAGGACGGCCTTGTCGTAGGCTTCCTTGATGGGGTTCATGATGAGGTCGCCTGCCTTGCACAGACCGCCGAAGAAGATGAAGGCCTCGGGGCTGGAGAAGGCTGCGAAGTCGGCACATGCCTCGCCCAGCATCTTGCCGGTGAACTGGAAGATTTCGTTGGCCACCTTGTCACCCTTGCTGGCTGCTATGCTGACATCCAGGCTCTCGATCTCCTCTGCAGGCTTGTCGCGGAGCAGGGAAGCGCGCTTCGTGTTGGCAAGGATTTCGCGAGCGGTACGAGCCACACCTGTTGCTGAGCAGTATGCCTCCAAGCAACCTGTACGTCCACAACCACAGCTGCGGCCCTTCTCTGTGCGGTCCATGATGACATGACCGAGCTCGCCTGCAAAGCCGTCGCTGCCGTAAACCAGCTGGCCGTTGATGACGATACCGCTGCCCACACCTGTTCCGAGGGTGATGACGATGAAGTTCTTCATGCCGCGTGCTGCGCCATAAGCCATCTCGCCCATGGCTGCTGCGTTGGCGTCGTTAGTGAGCTTCACGGGAATGCCTGTCGCCTTGTTGAACATGTCGGCCAAGGGGATGACGCCGTTGTGGGCCCAAGGCAGATTGGGAGCGAACTCGATGGTGCCGTTGTAGTAGTTGCCGTTGGGGGCTCCGATGCCCATGCCCTGCACCTGGCTGGCTCCGCCAATCTGATCCAGCAGGGGCTTCAGGCAAGCCACACCAGCCTCCACAAAGGCATCGGCGGTCTTGTACTGCTGCGTCTTGATGCTGTTCTCTGCAACGACCTCGCCACGGGCATTAACGACTCCGAAAACGGTGTTGGTACCACCCAGGTCCACACCAATCACATAAGGTTTTACTTTGTCCATAATTCAGTATTTAGTTTAGAGTTGAGAGTTTAGAGTGTAGAGTCAGTATTTAGTTTAGAGTTTAGAGTTTAGAGTGTAGAGTCAGTATTCAGTTTAGTGTTTAGAGTTTATAGTTTAGAGTTGACCTTTGGTCGAGACTGCTTTCACTTAATCGCAGCCTTTAGAGTGTAGAGTCGGTTTAAAGTTGAGTGTTTATAGTTTGTAGTTTATGGTTGGGTGTTTATAGTCAGTTTATAGTGTAGAGTTGCGGGTTTTGAGTCGTCAAAGGGAACAAAAACGCATAGTTTCTGCACAAAGATAGGAAATTTAATTCAATATTCAAAATTCAAAATTCAAAATTATATCTAATTCTTAAATCTTTAACCTCTAACCTTTAACCTTTGAACTTTATTTTGTATCTTTGCACCCGCAAAAAGAAAAAAATGACGAGGAAATGAGAGCGGAAGCAATTCTTAATCCTTGACTTATAATTCTTAATTCTTCATTCTTAATTCTTAATTTGGAATAAGTGTTGTGGATTGAATCAGTGGACGCCCTCGACCTTGCCGTGCGAGGCATGGTGGTGGGCATAGTGGCAAGCGCTCCGATGGGACCGGTGGGGGTGCTGACCGTTCAGCGTACCTTCAACAAGGGGCGTTGGTACGGCTTTGCCACGGGCTGCGGCGCCGCCCTGAGCGACCTCATCTATGCCCTCGTGACGGGACTGGGCATGAGCCTGGTGATGGACTTCATCGAGAAGCCCACTACGGTCTTCTACCTCAAGATACTGGGCAGCATCCTGCTCTTCCTGTTCGGAGCCTATACCTACTACACGAAACCTGCCGAGCCCCACAAGTCGAGCGGCAAGCGCGGAACGCTCTGGCACAACGCCTTCACGGGATTTGCCATCACGGTGAGCAACCCCCTGATAGTCTTCCTCTTCCTCGCTCTCTTTGCGCGAGTGGGCTTCGTGGTGCCGAACCATCCCGTAGAGCAACTGGTGGGTTATGCGGGTGTGTTCTGCGGAGCGATAGTCTGGTGGCTCATCCTGACGACTGCGCTCAACAAGCTCGGCTCGCGCTTCGAAATGAATACCATCAGTCTGCTGAACCGCCTGCTGGGCCTCCTGGTCATGGTGGCCTCGACAGTGGGACTGTTCTATACCATATTTAGGTAATTAAGAATTAAGAGTTAAGAATTAAGAATTGAAAATTGAAGATTGAAAATTGAAAATTGAAGATTGAAAATTGAAAATTGAAATTCTGTGTTCAGACGGATTTCAAATCCGGCAGGGGGGATAAATGGTAAATGGTAAATGATTAAATAGTAAATTAGTTCCGTGTTTGTTGCAAAGAAACTTAGAAGCCAAAGCATTAGTGCCTACCTCATCTATATGTATCAGGTGGAGGACTTGGTGCGTGCCTACGGACTGGATGCCGAACGGATTGCCGCAGAATACTTGCCGCGCTTCGGATACGACGAGACGCAGATGAAGGAGGCCACGGAGTGGTACGAGTCCCTGGCTCGCATGATGAAGGAGGAGGGCAAGGAACAGGCGGGACATGTCCGCGTGGTGCAGAACACGCTCGACCTCCTGGAAGACCGTCACAAGGAACTCCTTGCCGACCAGGACGAGCAGGAATACAGAGCCGCCTACTACAAGGCTCTGCCGCAAATAGTGGCCCTGAGAACGCAAGGCAACAACAAGGACAAGCACGAGATGGAGAACTGCATAGACGCCCTCTACGGAGCCACCTTGCTCCGCATGCAGGGCAAAGAACTCTCGGCAGGGACTCAGGCTGCCCTGAAGCCCATCAGCGAACTGCTGCGCCTCGGAGAGGAAAAAAACAGTCCATAGTGCATAGTTCATATAATTCTTAACTCTTAATTCTTAACTCTTAATTTCTCATCGTGAATCAAGAAATAACACGCAGACGCACCTTTGCCATCATCTCGCATCCCGATGCCGGCAAGACAACCCTGACCGAGAAACTGCTCCTCTTCGGCGGACAGATTCAGGTGGCTGGTGCCGTGAAGAGCAACAAGATACGCAAGACCGCCACCAGCGACTGGATGGAAATCGAGAAGCAGCGTGGCATTAGTGTGACTACATCTGTGATGGAGTTCGATTACTCCCCCTCGGGGGAGCCAGAGGGGGGCTGTTACAAGGTCAACATCCTCGATACCCCGGGTCACCAGGACTTTGCCGAGGACACATTCCGCACCCTTACGGCTGTCGACAGCGCCATCATCGTGGTGGATAGCGCGAAAGGCGTGGAGGCTCAGACGCGCAAACTGATGGAAGTCTGCCGAATGAGGAAGACACCCGTCATCATCTTCATCAACAAGATGGACCGCGAGGGCAAAGACCCCTTCGACCTGCTCGACGAACTGGAGGAGGAGCTGCAAATCAGCGTGCGTCCCCTCTCCTGGCCCATCAATCAGGGTGCCAAGTTCAAGGGCGTCTATAACATCTTCGAGCAGAACCTCAACCTCTTTACGCCTGACAAACAGAAGGTTACGGAAAAGGTGGAGGTGGACATCAACAGCCGGGAACTGGACGAACGGGTTGGGGAGCGTGATGCTGCAAAACTTCGCGAAGACCTCGAACTGGTGGATGGCGTCTATCCCGAGTTCGATGTGCAGACCTACCTGGATGCCGATGTGGCGCCTGTCTTTTTCGGCTCGGCCCTGAACAACTTTGGCGTACAGGAACTGCTCGATTGCTTTGTCCGCATAGCTCCTTATCCCCGTCCAACGAAAGCCGAGGAAAGGACTGTCACACCCGACGAGCCGAAGTTCACGGGCTTCATCTTCAAGATAACGGCCAATATCGACCCGAACCATCGCTCGTGTATCGCCTTCTGCAAGGTCTGCTCGGGCAAGTTCATCCGTAACGCACCCTATCTGCATGTCCGCCAAGGCAAGACGCTCCGCTTCTCAAGCCCTACGCAATTCATGGCCCAGCGCAAGGAAACCATTGACGAGGCTTGGCCCGGAGATATTGTCGGACTGCCCGATAACGGCATCTTCAAGATAGGCGACACCCTGACGGAAGGCGAGAACCTGCATTTCCGCGGCTTGCCGTCCTTCTCGCCCGAGATGTTCAAGTACATCGAGAATGCCGACCCCATGAAGACCAAGCAACTGGAGAAAGGCATCAACCAGCTCATGGACGAAGGCGTGGCGCAGCTCTTCATCAACCAGTTCAACAACCGCAAGGTCGTCGGAACGGTCGGACAACTGCAGTTCGAGGTCATACAGTACCGACTCGAGAACGAATACGGAGCCAAGTGCCGCTGGGAACCAATCAGCCTCTACAAGGCCTGTTGGGTGGAGGCCATGCCGGGGTACGAAGCCGAACTGGAGGCTTTCAAGAAGCGCAAACACCAGTATATGGCCCGCGACAGGGAAGGTCGTGATGTCTTCCTCGCCGACTCGGGTTATGTCCTGCAAATGGCGCAGCAAGACTTCGAGCACATCAAGTTCCACTTCACAAGCGAGTTTTGAAAAAGACAACAGTCAATAGACAACAGACAACAGTCAAAGGACAAGATAAAAGTCGGTAGTCGGTTGTCAGTTGTCCATAGTCAATAGAAGCATGACACAGAAACAGATAGCCGAAGACATACAGAATGCCGTACAGACCTTAAGGCAAGGCGGGCTCATCCTTTACCCCACAGACACGATTTGGGGGATCGGGTGTGACGCGAGCAACGAGGAGGCGGTTCGTCGCATCTTCCAACTGAAAAAGCGCGAGGACAGCAAGGCCATGATTTGTCTCGTAGATAGTGCCGACAGGATGCAGCGGTACCTCTGGCGCGTGCCGGATGTGGCTTGGGACCTCGTGGAGTTTGCCGAGAAGCCGCTTACCCTCATCCTCGATGGCGCCTCCGGTCTTGCTCCAAGCCTGATTGCCGAGGACGGGAGTGTGGGACTCCGAGTGACGAAGGAGAACATCAGTCACGAGCTTTGCTACCGATTCCAGAAGGCCGTTGTGAGCACGAGCGCAAACATCAGCGGAGAGCCCTCTCCAGCTTGTTTTGCCGAGATTTCCGACGAGATCAGGCAGGGTGTGGACTACATCATGCAGTCGCGCCAGAACGACCTTAGCAAGTCGAAACCCAGCCAAATCATCAAGCTGAGCCTAGACGGCAGGATACAAATAATAAGGAAATAGACCCCCTCTCCGCCTGCGCCTGAGGCGACAGCCGAAGAACCCCCTAGGGGGAAAGCCTAAGTCAGAAGACAATTTTGAATTTTGAATTTATAAATTTTGAATTATAGGAACTCCATAGCATGGTTTATCCGTTGGCGTCGCAGACACTTCTCTGAGGGCAGGTTCGTCTTGCTCATCAGTTTTCTGGTCGGCATCTTCACGGCTTGTGCCGGTTTGCTCCTGAAGTGGCTCATCGGGCAGATCGAGGAGTTGCTGACACACGAGTTCGTCGAGACCGGGGCCAACTGGCTCTACCTCGTCTATCCCGTCATCGGCATTTGGCTGACCATGCTCTTCATCAAGTATATTGTCAGGGACGACATAGGGCACGGCGTCACGAAGATTCTCTTTGCCATTGCCCGCAAACAGAGTCGCATCAAGCCCCACAACACTTGGACCTCCGTGGCGGCTTCTGCCATTACGATTGGCTTTGGCGGTAGTGTCGGAGCCGAGGCGCCTATCGTCCTGACTGGTAGCGCGATAGGTAGCGGTCTGGGACAGGTTTGCCGGCTCTCGAACAAGTACATGATGCTCCTTGTCGGTTGTGGAGCAGCCGGAGCCATTGCGGGCATCTTCAAAGCCCCCATTGCCGGTCTCGTCTTCGTGCTCGAAGTGCTGATGTTGGACTTGACCATGACCAGCCTTTTGCCTTTGCTCGTGACGAGCGTGACGGCTGTGGGCCTCACTTTCGCAGTTTCCGGCACCAATCCCATCTTCGAGTTCCACCTGCAGGACGCCTTCACGGTCAATCGCATCCCAGCCTATCTGGCTCTGGGCATAGTCTGCGGACTGGTGGCGCTCTACTTTACCAGAACCATGAACTTCCTGGAGGGCATATTCCGCAAGCTGCAGGGCCGTTACCGGAAGTTCCTCCTGGGAGCCGCCATGCTGAGCCTGCTCATCTACCTTTTCCCGTCGCTTTATGGCGAAGGTTACGACCTGATCGCGCTTTTGCTCAACGGAAACGGCCAGACCGATTGGGATATGGCCATGGACCGCTCGCTCTTCTACGGGTCGAACCACTTGCTCATCTACCTTTTCCTCATCGTCATTTTCAAGGTTTTTGCCTCGACGGCCACAAACGGAGGCGGTGGTTGTGGCGGTATCTTTGCGCCCAGCCTGTTCCTGGGATGCATTTGCGGCTTCATTTTCTGCCGTCTCTGGAACATGTACGACGTGCTTGGCATAGACATTCCCGAGCGCAATTTCGCCATGTTGGGCATGTGCGGACTGATGAGCGGCGTGATGCATGCACCCCTGACCGGCATTTTCCTGATTGCCGAACTGACGGGAGGTTACGCCCTGTTCATGCCTTTGATGATCGTAGCCACCTGTTCCTACCTGACCATCAAGTACTTCGAGCCGCACAGCATCTACGCGATGAGGCTTGCACAAAGGGGCGAGCTGCTGACACACCACACCGACAAGTCCATCCTGACGCTAATGAGCATGGACAGCGTGATTCAGCATTACGACCAGGTCCTCTATCCCGACATGAATCTGGGCGATGTCGCCACCCAGGTCTCGAACAGCAAGAACCACGTCTTCCCCGTCGTGAACAAGCAGATGCAGTTCGTCGGAGCCGTTTATCTGGACGACATCCGGCACCTTGTTTTCCGCACAGAACTGTATAGGGATTTTGCCGTCTCGCAACTCATGACGCAGCCCGAGGCCCTGCTTTCCGTGAACGACCCGATGGAGGTTGTGGTCAGCGTGTTCGACAAGACGGGAGCCTGGACGCTGCCCGTCGTGGACGAGGAGGGCCTGTTCGTGGGCTTTATCCGCAAGAGCACAGTCCTGACCGTCTACCGCCAAATGCTGGCAGACCTCTCGAACGACTGATTCCCTGTTCAGCCCACCTTAATGGTTTCTCCCGGCTTCACTTTGCACGTCTTGACGGTCTTGCCGTTCTTCTCTATCCTGACAAGGAGTTTCCCGCCGTTTGTGCGCTGAACGGAGATATTGACGGGCTGTTCCGAGCAGGCATAGATGTTGCCCAGGCTGTACTCGTTCCATTCCGAGGGCATTTGTGGCGTGAGGGTGAAACTCCTGAAACCCGTTGGACGGAAGCCCAGCAGACCCTCTGTGACGATGCGACAGTACAGACCGCTCTCGGCCGAGAGGTGGCGCTGACCGCCTTCCGGCCATGCCTCCACCACGTAGGGGACGTGTTCGCCCAGCAGTCGGATCTGGCTGAATTTCTTCAGGTATTCCAGCGCCTTGTCCGCATAGCCTGCTGCAAAGGCCCCACGGAACCCGTAGAGCGTGGAGCGGTCCCAGAAAATCTTGTCTCCGCTCTGGCTGAGCATGCCGTTCTCCGTCCATAGTTGTGGCGAGAACATGGCTTCCAGCGTGCCCTTTGCCCGCTCGTAGATGCCCATTGTCAGGGGGATGCAAATCCACGAGCGCAGCACGTCGTTGCCCTCATAGTAGCGGTATGTGTCGTAGCCTTCCACAGTTGCATGGAAGAACCGGTCGATGTTCCGTCGCAGCTCGGCAGCCTGCCTTCTGTAGGTCGCAGCCACCTGTTTTCCTTTGCCCATTTCCTCTGCCAGAAAGGCGCTGCTGATCAGGGCGTCGTAGTAGAGGCTGCTTGTGCACAGGTTGGCGTCGCCGCTTGGCAGCCGGTGCTCCAGCTCGTCGCCCTCGCTCGCCACCACGCCGTTCTGGTTGATGCGCCGGTGACAGTATTCCAGACACCATTCTATCAGAGGCCATACCTTCTGCGCGATGTCCGGCTCCCCTCTTTCCAGACAGTAGCGGCTCGCCCCATAGGCCAGCATGGCTGCGTCGCCCCTGTCAAAGGGACCGAACACATCGTCTCCGCCACAAATGATGCTCCAAGGCACGAACTTGTATTCCGGATTGATGTACCTCAGGTAGCACAACCAGGTCGTCATGGCGCTCTCGTTGCCCTTGTCATAGCCCAGGAACGGGAAGAAGGGATTGACGTATTCCGCCTGGTCGTTGCACCACATGGCGGCATAGTACGACTCGCCTCCGGGTGCGTGCATCAGGCCGTTCTGCGTGTGGAAGATACTCTCGCTGGCACGTATCTTGCTCATCTCGAAGAGCGTCTGTATCGTCTTGTCCGGGCAGCGGAACTGTAGCCGCTTCATGGTCACTTCGTCCACAAAGGCCCTTCTGTTCGCCAGCTCGCGCTCCACGTCCAGTGCCGTCTCGTGTTCGTCCTTCAGGGCGAAGGCTTGGATGGAGCAATGGAACGAGGCGCTCTCTCCGGGCTCCAGGGTTGCCTTCAGGTCCTCCCCGAACTCAGTCCGTGCCAGCAGGCAGTAGCTGCCCCGCGTGCCGTCCTCTCTGTTTGTCGTGCGAGCCCAGCGCAGAGCGGGTACCAGCACGGTCTCTTTCTTCTGGCCGATGTTCTTGATGGTGTATTTCTCGCAGACCGCAGTGGCTGTGGTGCTCGGGAAGAACTGGCAGGTCAGCTCGAAGTCGTTGCCGTCGCCCTTCATGGTGCCCTCCACGTTCAGTACGCCGTCTATGGTCACCACCTTGACCTGTTGCGCACTCATGGCGCGTTTGTTGGCCGTCATGCCCTTCAGGAAATCCACGTCGCAGCGTGGCATCCAGCTGGCGTGCGTGTTGTTGGGAATGGTTCTGAGCATAGGGAACACCAGGTGTCGGTCCACCGAGAAGCGTTTCGCCCCGTCCACGCCCCAGTAATAGACCACCGAGGCTCTGAGCCCCGACATCTCTATGTGGTCGTTGTAGGGCAGCTCGCCCTTGGTGGTTTCCCATTGCACGGAGTGGTTGCTGTTGGCCACCCATCTGTTCTCCTTGGCTTGCAGCATGGCTGCGCTCAGCAGAAAGCATACGAAAAGAAGTTTTTTTGGCATATTCATGGTTCGGAAAAGGTTAAAAATAGGTTTCGTGCTTGCAAAGTTACGAATAAGCGAGCGAAATGCCAAATGTTTTTGAGCATTTCCGAGCGAGAGTAACTTCGACCGAAAGTCAAATTTACCACAAATAAATCACATACGCAAGTGAAAAGACCCGAAAAGACCTATCGGGAACGAAACCTCACAATGCCAATCAGCATCACGCCGTAAACCAGCGCTATGGAGAGTTTGCTCGGATAGACATCTGTCAGCAAGCCGCCCGGAATGCTGCCTGCCCACTCGATGACTTTGTTCTGGACGGCCTCTGCGTAGTTCAGCAAACTGCCAAGCGGAGCGACGGGCAGCACCATCGTGGCGATGGTCATGTAGATGATGACGGTCGTCAATGGGATGAGGATCAGGCTGAACAACGGCCCGATCAGCGAGACCTGATGGAAATAATAGGCCACGAGCGGCATCGTGCCAAAGCTGGCAATACACGAAACCATCAGCATCCTTATTGCCCAGTTTACCCCTCGGAACCTTTCGGACAGAGGTCTCCACAGCACCAGGATGAAGAAGACAGCAGCAAACGAGAGCTGGAAACTGACGCTCAGCAGCGTTCCGGGGGCTATCAGCAGGATGATGATGGCAGCCAGAGCCAAGGGGTGCAGCGGGTCGGTGTCATATTCCATCAGGGAGAAAGCGGTCAGGAAAGAGAGCATCAGGGCGGCTCTCACCAGCGAGACAGGCATTCCCGCCACCAGCGTATAGCCCCATAGTGCTAGCAGGACGAGGGGCAAAGCGTGCCAGCGCCACTTGCTGAAACGTACCAGACGTATGAAAACCAGATAGAGCATACCATAGATGATGCCCAGATGCATGCCGCTCAAGGCCAGCAGATGTCCCGCTCCCGCGCGGTTGTACGCCTGTCTGGTCTCGCGCTTCAGCCCGTCTTTCCGTCCCACAACCAGGGCGGAACAAAGTGCCAAAGTGCGGGGCGACACGCCAGCCCTCTCCAGCCTTGCCGTCAAAGCCGATTGCACAGAAGCCGCCCCCTCTTCAATTCCCCATCTTCCATTTTCAAATTCCCATCTTCCATCCTCAATTGCCACCCTGCTACACCCCAGCAAAAACCAGACCAGCAAAGTCAGCACATCATACAGGTGGCGCGTCTTTCTTGTCAGGCAGCAGGCAGCGAAGACAGCTACGAGCAGCGGCAGATAGTAGGGTGTGGGGAAGTTCAGCCCGACGGCAATGCCCGCCATCAGAGCGACAGCGCACCAGAGCATCGGGTGCTGGATAATCATGGAAGGTTAAGTTGCTTAAATTAACACGTGAACTTTGCAAAGTTCACACGTTATGTTTGTAAAGTTCACACGTTATGTTTGCCAACGCTTAGTGTGATGTTTCTAATCCTTCTACAGTTTGGCGAGTTCCTCGCAGGCTTGGGCTGGGTTGGGGGCTCCGAAGATGGCGTTGCCGGCGACGAGGACGTCGGCCCCGGCTTCCTTCAGCAACTTGCCTGTCTCCATATTGACACCACCGTCTATCTCGATGAGGGCACGGCTGCCGGTCTTGTCGAGCAAAGCCCGCAGCTCCCTGACTTTCTCCAAGGTGTGAGGGATGAACTTCTGACCGCCAAAACCCGGATTGACACTCATCAGAAGGACGAGATCCAAATCGGCCACTATGTCCTCCAAGACACCGACGGGCGTGGCGGGATTGAGCGTGACACCTGCCTTCATGCCTGCCTCGTGTATCTGACCGACCACGCGGTGCAGGTGCGTACACGCCTCGTAGTGCACATTCATCAGATAGGCTCCCAGCGCCTTGACTTCGTTCACGAACTTCTCGGGCTGCACTATCATGAGATGCACGTCGAGCGGCTTGCTGCACAAACGCGCCACATGCTTCAGGACGGGAAAACCGAAGGAGATGTTCGGCACGAAGACGCCGTCCATGACGTCGATGTGGAGCCAGTCGGCACTGCTACGGTTGAACCACTCCATCTCGGCCTCGAGATTGCCGAAGTTGGCTGACAATAGGGAAGGGGAAAGCAACATCTTAAAAATGAAGAATGAAGAATTAAGAATGAAGAATTGGGCCCCTTATGCCAAAGTGATGCATGGCTGGGGACGATAGGCGCGAGCAAACTGACGTATCTTGGTCAGTATGGCTGTGCTTGGCTGAAAATAGGGAAGGGGTAAAGTTTGTTCCATAGGCGAGGGGGGAGGGGGAAATTAAAAATGAAGAATTAAGAGTGAAGAATTATGAATTATGAATTAAGATTTGGCCTTTCTATATGTAAAACGTATGATGTGTGCATTTTATTGTTGAAACGGGTATGTTTTTTACGATATTTTGACTTTCATGCTTATTTAGATTTTTGCGAAATAGAGGTGCGACGGGATGGGGTGCTCCGACAAACGAGTAACTGCATAGAATTTCGAATGTTAGTGAATTGCGGCAACGGGCTGGGCGATGAGTGGCGAAGGGCGCAAGTGGTTGAACGCCAGTCTGTTGCAATTTTGCAATAGAATTTTCGTGAGCGAAAAACGCTTTTCGTGGCGATGATTGAAATACAAGAGGTTATGACTTTGAACACTTTTCGGAGCAAGCGGAAAAGTTTGGCAATTTCGGGATTTTGTAGTACCTTTGCACTCGAATTCGCCAATTTTCAAAAGGGCAGTTTACCCAACATGCGAATTGACGTTTTCGGGATGGGAGCGAAGGCTCTATAATAATATATAATGTATAGAAGACAAACGTGACTGAGAAGAAACAGATATTGTGGCAGCGTTGCATGGAGATGTTCCGCAGCAACGTTAGCGAGCAGCAGTTCCAGACTTGGTTCTCGCCCATGAGACTCAAGTCGTTCGACGCTGCCAAGAAGGAGCTGGCGGTATACATACCGTCCCAGTTCTTCTTCGAATATCTGGAGGAACACTTCCGCAGGCTCATTCACATTACCATCAGCCGTTTCTTCGGCGAGGACATCAAGCTCATCTACCAGGTGGAGGTGGCCGACAACGTGACGGTGGGGCAGGAGAGCGAAGACACGGCTCCCGCCACGGCTCGGTCCAGCCGCGAGGCTAACAAGTCGCCCCTGCTGGAACAAGCCGTCGGAATGGCCGACGACCTGGACTCGCAGCTCAATGTCCACCAGAGCTTCAGCAACTTCATCGAAGGCACGAGCAACAAGCTGCCCCGCAGTGTCGGTCAGGCCATAGCCGAGCATCCCGAGCAAATGACCTTCAACCCGCTCTTCATCTACGGTCCGAGCGGTGTGGGCAAGACACACCTGGTGAACGCCATCGGTCTGCGCACAAAAGAGCTGCATCCCGAAAAGCGCGTCCTCTACCTGAGTGCCCACCTCTTCATGGTGCAGTTCACGGATGCCAGGAAGAACAACGTCTTCAACGACTTCATGCACTTCTACCAGAGCATAGACATGCTCATCGTGGACGACATTCAGGAGCTGGCAGGTACGAAGGTCGCCACGCAGAACGCCTTCTTCCACATCTTCAACCACCTGCGCCTAAACGACAAGCAGATCATCATGACCTGCGACCGGCCCCCAGTCTCGCTGCAAGGCATGGAGGAACGGCTCGTCACGCGTTTCAAGAGCGGACTGATGGCCGAAATGGAAAAGCCCGAGGAAAGCCTGCGACGCAACATTCTGCACAGCATCGTCAAGCACGACGGCCTGAACATCCCCGACAACGTGCTGGACTTCATCTCGACCAACGTCAACAACAGTGTGCGCGAGCTGGAAGGCATCATCCACAGCCTGCTGGCCTACAGCGTCGTCTACGGCAAGGAAATCGACCTCGACTTCGCAAAGCGCATTCTGGCAGGCAGAACCAGAGTGGAGAAGAAGAACGTCACAATCGACCAGATCATCACCACAACCTGCGAACACTTCAACGTGAAGGAAGAGGACATCTTCGGGAAGAGCAGAAAGGCCGAAATCGTGACAGTCAGACAGATGAGCATGTATCTGGCACACAAACATACGAAGCTGACCGCTAGCAAGATAGGGATATACGTCGGAAACAGGGACCATGCCACCGTCTTGCATGGCATTAAAACCATAGACGGCAGGCTGAAAAAAGACTCGAAACTACTACGTCATCTGGAAGAGCTGGAAGAGAAACTAATAGGAAAAGCACTATGAACATCAAGCAGAGAAGAACCATCCGCAAATACACTCAGCAGCCCGTCAGTGACGAGCTGCTGAATCGGTTAATAGAGGACGCCTCCCGTACACAGACCATGGGCAACCTGCAGCTCTACAGCGTCGTGGTGACCAGGTCGGAAGAAAAGAAGGAGCAACTGGCTCCGGCACACTTCTACCAACCCATGGTGACGCAGGCCCCTGTCGTCCTGACCATCTGTGCCGACTTCCGCCGGACAACCGACTGGTGCCTGCAGCGCGAAGCCAGTCCCGGCTACGACAACGCCCTCAGTTTTGTCAATGCGGCGACCGACGCTCTGCTCTTCACTCAGACATTCTGCTGTCTGGCAGAAGAGGAGGGACTGGGCGTCTGTTTCTTGGGCACGACCATCTACCAGCCGCAGGCCATCATCTCGGTACTTGAACTGCCCGAACTGGTCTTCCCGATAGCCACCCTGACTGTGGGCTGGCCTGCAGAGAGACCGAGGCAGACAGACCGGTTGCCCCTCCAGGCCATCGTGCATCAGGAGATTTACAGCCCCTTTACGCCGGAACGCATTGACGCCTGCTACAAGAAGCGCGAGTCGCTGGCCGTAAACAAGCACTTCGTGGAAATCAACGAAAAGCAGACGTTGGCCCAAGTCTTCACAGACATCCGTTATACCCGAAAGGACAACGAGGCAATGTCCGAAGCCCTGATAGCCACTCTCGCACAGCAGAAATTCATGAAGACCGAAGGGTTCCCGGGTGGTATCATCCCCTCCGTGGTGGAACGGAGGCCCGAAGTCCTGGAGTGCGATGTGGTGCGCTTCCAGAACAAGAAAGAGAAATGGGTGGCTTTTGTCGGTCTGCTCGACAACCTCCCCTACGAAATCTTTACCGGCCTCCAGGACGATGAGGAGGGAATCGCCATCCCGAAGAGCGTGATGAAGGGCTTTATCATCAAGCATTATGACCGCGAAGGCCAGAAGCGCTACGACTTCCAGTTCGTCAACAAGCGTGGCTACAAGACCACCATCGAGGGCTTGAGCGAGCGTTTCAACCCGAAGTATTGGGACTATGCCAAACTGATCAGTGGCGTCTTGCGCTACCGTATGCCCATCGACCATGTGATTCGTCTGATAACCTCGCTCCAATTGGAGAACGACACGATGAACTCCTGGACGGCAGGCGTGGCGAGGGTGTTGAAGAAGTACCTGCCGGATTCTTCGCAAATGTTCGAGGAGGAGGAGACGGAGTGAAAAGGATGGTCGAGATAGCTGTCAACCGCATCAAGGTGTATGCCCGCCATGGGTGTCATCCGCAGGAACGCGTTGTGGGCGGCGACTTCTATGTGACGGTCTCCGCTCTGGTGGAAGTGGAAGCCTCGGCTTGGAGGGACGACCAGCTGGAAGGCACGGCAGACTATTCCCGATTTGTCAGCATAACAAGAAAGGAAATGGCAGTCCCCTCGAATCTCCTGGAACATGTGGCGGCCAGAATAGCCTCCGCGGTCCTGGAGGAATGTCCTCAGGTCATGAAAGTGAGTGTCGCTATAGAGAAAGAGAATCCTCCTCTTGGTGTCTCTTGCCAAGGTGTTTGCGTCAAAATTGAGCAAACAAGGTAAATTCTTCATCCCTCTTTCCTCATACTTCATTCTTTTTTTGTATCTTTGCGCCCGACGAATATATTTTTCAAGATAACATAATGAAAAAGAAAGTTAGATTCAGTCTCGTTTATAGAGACATGTGGCAGAGCAGCGGCAAGTTCCAGCCCCGCAAAGACCAGCTTGCACGCATAGCTCCTGTAATTATCGAAATGGGATGCTTCGACCGCGTCGAGACCAATGGCGGCGCTTTCGAGCAGGTCAACCTGCTGGCAGGCGAGAATCCCAACGAAGCCGTTCGTGCCTTCTGCAAACCTTTCAATGAGGTCGGAATAAAGACTCACATGCTTGACCGCGGCTTGAACGCGCTCCGAATGTATCCCGTTCCCGACGACGTTCGCCAGCTCATGTACAAGGTCAAGAAGAAGCAAGGTACGGACATTACCCGCATTTTCTGCGGCTTGAACGACGTTCGCAACATAATTCCCAGCATCAAGTGGGCAAAGGAGGGAGGCATGATTCCTCAAGCCACGCTTTGCATCACGACCAGTCCCATACATACGGCCGAGTACTATGCGGCAATCGCCGACCAGCTCATAGAAGCCGGAGCCGCCGAAATCTGCCTGAAGGACATGGCGGGAATCGGTCAGCCCGCACTGCTCGGCAAACTGACGGGCATGATAAAGAAGAACCATCCCGACATTACCATCCAGTATCACGGCCATAGCGGTCCCGGTCTCTCCATGGCAAGCATCCTGGAAGTCTGCAATAACGGAGCCGACATTATCGACACCGCCATCGAGCCGCTTTCCTGGGGCAAGGTGCATCCGGACATTATCTCCGTACAGTCGATGCTCAAGAACGAAGGGTTCGACGTGCCCGAAATCAATATGTCTGCTTACATGAAAGCCCGTTCACTCACTCAGGAGTTCATCGATGACTGGTTGGGCTATTTCATCAATCCCGCCAACAAGCACATGTCCAGCCTTTTGCTCGGTAGTGGTCTGCCAGGCGGCATGATGGGTTCCATGATGGCCGACTTGGGTGGCATACAGGCTGCCATAAACAGCTTGCGCAAGCAGAAAAGCGAACCCGAACTGAATACCGACGACATGCTCGTGGCCCTGTTCAACGAGGTGGAGCACGTATGGCCTATGGTGGGCTATCCCCCATTGGTAACGCCTTTCAGCCAGTACACCAAGAACATTGCCCTGATGAACCTGCTCACAATGGCACAGGGCAAGGGACGCTTCGTGATGATGGACGAGGCTATGTGGGGCATGATATTGGGCAAAAGCGGAAAAGTGCCTGGTCCAATTGCTCCAGAACTCGTGGAGCTTGCAAAGGCAAAGGGCAAGGAGTTTACCGATACCGACCCGCACACGCTCTATCCCAATGCACTCGACGACTTCCGCAAGGAGATGGACGAGAACGGATGGGATTACGGACAGGACGACGAGGAACTCTTCGAGCTTGCTATGCACCCAGAACAGTATCGCAATTTCAAGAGCGGACAGGCCAAGAAGAACTTCCTTTCAGACCTCGAGAAAGCCAAGGTGGCCAAGATGAGCAAATCCATTAAGCCTGAGGAACTTGCAGCCTTCAAGCATGCAAAGGCTGATGCAGTGGTCAGCCCTGTCGATGGTCAAGTCTTCTACGAGTTCCATGGCGATGGAGAAGGAATTTCATGCCTGGAACCCTCTATCGGACAGCAATATAAGGATGGCGACATTCTCTGCTATGTGCAGGCAACTTGGGGCGAATTCATTCCCATTCCGGCAGGCATCGGTGGCCGTCTTGTAGATATTGCAGCCAAGAAAGCTTCTCATGTCCGTCGTGGTGACACTTTGGCTTGGATCGAGAGGGAGCAGCAGTAAGCAAAAGGAAACAGTACCAAACAGACAGATGTGCGCTCCCGGTTTTCAGGGGCGCACATTTTTGTTTCCGACACCCTTAAGGTAAATGCCAAACGTCACGTGTGTAAATGCCAAACGTCACGTGCCACGATTGCAATTAACTAGTGTGATGTTTGCCAACGTCACGTGCCACGTTTCCGGATGTGCTTAAGTCTTTGATTTTCAGGACCGGCAGAAAACGGCCTAAATGGGGTGTGCATTTGTGTCACATTTTGCTCGAAAAAGGTGTATTTTTATCCATAAAACTCTGTTTTTATGTTCAAAAAGGATAATAAAGCATATTTTCTGTGGTGTAAAGTGCAAATAATTCAAAAAAACTTCTTACCTTTGCCGGCCGTATTATGGTGTAATGTATACGCTTACACATTATTTATATATAATATATATTTGAGAGAGACAGCTTTTAGAGAAAAGAAGAATTAACAATTAAAAGATGTTTTTATATAGGAAATTATGCTTTGTCTCAGCCCTGTTGTTCCTGTCTGTAGGAATGGCTTTGGCTCAGACAACAATTACAGGAACAGTGTATTCCGCCGACGACAACGAGCCGATGATTGGTGCAAACGTCTTGGTGGAAGGTACACAGAACAGAGCCATCACGGACATCGACGGTAAGTTCACTTTGAACGACGTCAAGTCGAATGCTGTTTTGGTTGTGTCGATGATGGGCATGCGCACTGAGAAAGTAAAAGCCAAGAATGGCATGCGCATTGTCATGCAGAGTGCAGATGTGCAGATGACCGAGGTCATCGTGAATGGCCAGCAGCAGATTGACAAGCGATTGTTTACCGGTGCTGCCACGACAGTCGACGCCGAGAAGATAAAACTCTCTGGTATGGCGGACGTGAGTCGCTCCCTGGAAGGACGCGTGGCCGGTGTGCAAGTGACAAACGTAACGGGAACCTTTGGTGCTTCGCCAAAGATTCGTGTCCGTGGCGCAACCTCCATCTACGGTAACTCCAAGCCCCTTTGGGTGGTGGATGGCGTCATCTACGAAGACAATGTGGACGTGAGTGCCGACGATTTGGCTTCCGGCGATGCTAAGACGCTTATCTCGTCTGCCGTCGCAGGCTTGAACTCTGACGATATCGAGTCATTTACAGTCCTCAAGGACGGTTCGGCAACATCCATTTATGGTGCTCGCGCCATGGGTGGTGTGATTGTCGTTACGACCAAGAGAGGTTCGAAAGGTCATGCCAGCGTGAACTATACAGGCGAGTTCACAACACGCCTCAAGCCCAGCTACAACGACTATAACATCATGAACTCACAAGAAGTTATGGGCGTTTACAAGGAAATGTACGACAAAGGTTGGCTGCAACTCGACAACATGGTAAATGCCCAAAATACGGGTGTTTATGGCTATATGTTCCAGCAGTTGCGTGCTTACGACCCTGTGACGGGCACATACGGCTTGCAGAACACAGAAGCTGCCCGCAATGCATACCTTCGGGCTGCCGAGTTCCGCAACACCGACTGGTTCGACCTCCTGTTTACCAACAAGGTGCAGATGAACCATTCTGTCAGCATTTCGGGTGGTACTGACCGTTCACAGAACTACTTCTCAATGTCAGTTCTTACCGATCCAGGCCAGTTTGTCAATCGTAGTAGCGTGAATCGTTACACCTTCAATGGCAATACTTCTTACGACATCCTGAAGGACAAGAAGGGCTGTAATCTGCTTGCTGTAAAGCTTGCCGCTCAGGGTAGTTATCGTAAGCAAGAGGCTCCTGGCTCTTTGAACCGTACAACCGACGTTGTGACTGGCGAGGTGAAGCGTGATTTCGATATCAATCCCTTCAGTTATGCCTTGAACACAAGCCGTTGTCTCGACCCCAACATCAATTACACTCGTTTCTATACGGGCTTCAACATCTTCGACGAGTTGGAGTACAACTACAACGACATTAATGTGACGGAACTGATGTTCCGCGGCGAGTTGGAGTACAAACCCACGAGAGCTTGGCGTTTGAATGGACTTATTTCTTCTCGTATTTCGCATACCAAACGTCAGCATAACGTGATGGACAAGGCCAATCAGGCTAATGCCTATCGTGCTGGTGTGGATGCACAAGACGACAACTCCACCATCCGCGACAACAACAGCTTGCTTTATACCGATCCCGACAACGAGTTGGCTCTTCCGGAGTCCATCTTGCCATCAGGCGGTATCAAGTATCAGTACGATGACAACATGCGTTCGAACACCTTCCGCTTCATGGCAGGCTACAACAATGTGTTCAACGACTTGCACACACTCAACGGCATGGTCGGTACCGAGTACTCGTCCGTACGTCGTACAGCAAACACTTGGACAGGCTGGGGCTATCAGTTTGATAATGGTGGCATAACCTATACTCCGTATCTCTGGCTTAAGCAGATGAACGAAGAGAATACCGAATATTTCGGTGAGTCATACACTCTGACCAACACTCTGGCTTACTACGGTCAGGTGAACTATAACTACGATCAGCGCTATACCTTGAACGGAACACTCCGTTACGAAGGTACCAACCGTCTTGGCAAGAGCCGTCAAAGCCGCTGGCTGCCTACTTGGAACATCTCAGGTTCATATGACCTGACCAATGAGAAGTTCATGGAAAGCACAAAGTCCTGGCTCTCACAGGTGAAGTTCCGTGGCAGTTATTCGCTGACTGCCGATACGGGCCCATCTTGGGTGACTAATGCCGAGGCAATCTTCATGACCAAGAACTCTTGGCGACCATTTACCTCCGCCGCCGAGTCGCAGATTTACATCTCTTCTCTCGGTAACTCTGAATTGACCTACGAGAAGAAGCATGAATGGAACTTCGGTGTGGATTTGAGTTTCCTGAAGGACCGCATTGCCCTGACATTCGATGTTTATGGCCGTAATAACTATGATTTGATAGGTCGCACCTATACTCAGGGAGCAGGTGGCGAGATTGCCAAATATGCTAACGTGGCGGACATGAAGTCTCATGGCGTAGAACTTGGTCTCTCTACTGTCAATATAGAAAAGGCCGGCTTCAAGTGGACCTCTGACTTCATCTTCTCCAAAGCGAAGAACAAGATTACCTCTCTTGAGGTGGCAAGTCGTGCTGTTGACCTCGTAACAGGTCAAGGTTATGCCATTGAGGGCTATCCCGTTCGCTCAATCTTCAGCTATAAGTTTGCTGGACTCAATTCCGAAGGTTTGCCACAGGTATATAATGAGTTTGGCAATAAGACAGTTGGCGACGTGAACTTCCAGGAAACAGAGGGTTTGGATGAGTTCCTCATTTATGAAGGACCTTCCGACCCCACCTTCTATGGCTCATTCAACAATACGCTCAGCTATAAGAGTAAGAATTGGGGTTCTCTTTCACTCGACGTCTTCATCACCTATGCTGGTGGTAACGTGGTTCGTCTTGACCCCGTCTTCTCTTCTGCATATAGTGACCTCTCGACACTTCCTCGTGAGTTCAAGAACCGTTGGATGATGGCCGGAGATGAGGCTGTTACAAGTGTTCCAACAATTGCTTCTCGCAATCAGATTGACCGATATGGCTCTTATACTATGCGTACGGCTTATAATGCTTATAACTACTCTACTGAGCGCATAGCAAATGGTGATTTCATTCGCTTGAAAGAACTCGCTATTACCTACATTTTGCCAGACGAATGGCTCAAGAAGACAACATTTATTAATCGCGCATCTCTGAAAGTTGCTGCCACGAATCTATGTCTGCTTTATGCCGACAAGAAGTTGAACGGCCAAGACCCAGAGTTCATCAATTCCGGCGGTGTGGCTGCACCTATTTCTAAACAGGTTACTGCTACTTTGCGTCTTGGATTTTAATGAAAGGAAAAAGAAAGATGAAAGATATGAATAAAATATATAGTCTTTTCGCTATCTGTATGCTTTGCATTGTAGGGCTCTCTTCTTGTAAAGACCTGGACGAGGCTCCCGACAATCGTACAGAAATCGATACGGCGGATAAAATTCAGAAGCTCCTGACTTCGGGTTATCCTGTTTCCGTTCCTGCAGTTATTTGCGAACTTAGTGGCGACAACCTTGTTGATAATAATGTTGTTGTCCCTGCTACTCACTATGATGCTTATGCTAACTTCCACGAGCAGGCTTATAAGTGGGAAGATATCGATAACTACAGCACAGGTGAAGATGATACTCCTTACACAGTTTGGGAGTCATATTATCAGGGTATAGCTGTCGCTAACCATGCAATCGAAGCTATGCTTGAAATGAGTAAAGATCCTGCCCATGATAGGGAACTGGCCCATTCTTGGGGAGAAGCTCACCTTTTGCGTGCATATCTCCACTTTGTTCTTGTGAATGTGTTTGCAGAGGCATACAAAGACGAGGAACAAAGTGCTAACGATGTAGGCATTCCCTATGTCAGTGAAGCAGAAAAGACGGTCACTATAGATTATAGCGATCCCAAGTATCGCAAGAGTGTGGCAGAAGTCTATCGTCTGATTGAAAAAGATATCCTCGAAGGTGTTGAACTCATCGATGATTCCAAATATAAGGTGCCTGCATACCATTTCAATCGTAATGCAGCCTATGCTTTAGCTGCTCGTTTTTATCTCTATAAGCGCGACTATGAGAATTGTGTGAAATATGCAACGGCAGCTTTGGGAACCAATCCTGCCTCTTCTTTGCGTAAATGGGCAGCGATGAGTGCTAACACTATCAATACTCTGCTCAATGATTTCAACGACGAAACCGCTCCTTGCAACTATTTGTTGCAGGCAACCTATTCGTTGTTCGATCGTATGCTTTCGGCATGCCGCTATGCCATTAATAGTGGTAGTGCTGCAGAGAATATTGATGCCACGAAGGATATTCTTTATGAAGGCGGCGGTCCTAACTGGACTGGACGTCTCAAAGCTTTCGACGGAAAGATTTATCGTTGGGGTGCTGGTTCGGAATATGGTTCATGGCTTTTCCGTGTTTATGAATATTTTGAATATACCGACAAGATAGCAGGCATTGGTTTTGTCCACATTCTCTATCAACCATTCACTGCGGAGGAGACATTGCTTTGCCGTGCAGAGGCCGAAGTATATTTGGGACAGACGGACAAGGCACTTGCCGACCTTGGTTTCTGGACCGCATCTCATATGGTTGACGCTCCTCTCACGCAAAGTGGTATCAACAACAAGTATAAGGGAGACTTCAGCAATAATATTTATATCAGCGACTTGCATCCTACTGATATGAGTCCGGAGTGGACGTATGATGACTTGTCCGATGATGAAAAGCGCATAATTCATTGCATCCTTCATTTCCGTCGTATTGAGACGATGTTTGAGGGCTTGCGCTGGTTCGACATCAAGCGTTATGGCATTACTGTTCATCATGCTTATCGTGACCCGAAGGAAGATGCTATTCATCATGACTATCTTTATTGGAACGATTCACGTCGAGTTCTGCAGATTCCACAGAACGTAATCGATGCGGGTTATCCTTCTAATAACCGTTCACAAAGGCTTAGCGGAGATGATGACGAATTTAAGTCAAAGCCTATGCTCGACGATGCAAATTTCGGCGATAATTAAATCGAGTTAGAAAATGAAAAAGATATTCTATAATATAATCGGTATTGCAGCTATTGTTGCAATATTCTCCTCTTGTCGCGGTGGAGATAGTTTCACTGATTCAATCTTCGACACCGATGTTCCTGCCGTAGATGAAACGAAGGCAACTTATCCTTTCGACCTGTGGCTATACGATAATTTCGTTGTGCCTTATAATGTTGATGTAAAGTACCGCTTCGATTTGTCAGCTTCTGATCTGAACTTCCAGTTGACGCCGGCAGACTATAATCGTTCACAACTTCTGGCGCACTTTATCCAATATTTATTCTATGAAGTCTATACCAAGTATGCTGGTGAAGATTTCATGAAAAAGTATGGCCCTCGTATCTTCCATTTTATAGGTTCATCAGGTTATAGTCCCACTACAGGAACTGAGGTGTTAGGTACTGCATCTGGTGGCGTGAAGATTACTCTTTACAAGATTAACGAGATGAAGCCTTATAGCGAGGGTGTTACTTATAGTGGAGAGGATGTAAATATCCTCAATGAAAACTACTTCCATACTATGCATCATGAGTTCTCTCATGTTTTGCATCAGACAAAGTCTTATCCTGTCACTTTCGGCCAGGTAACATCTGGCAGTTATGATCCTATTAACTGGCAAGACCGCGATTCTGTTTGGACGCATCAAAATGGCTATGTTACACATTATGCATCTTCAGCCACATATGAGGACTTTGTGGAAACACTCTCTTGCATTATTACAGACACCAAGCATCGTTGGATGAATCGCATTATTAATGCTGCTTCTATGGGTGTCCGTCAAGGCGATAAGGAAGATATCCTCGAGTTAATTGATTCACTCGACATTGACTTGGATGCACCTCAGTCTCATTGGAATAATTTCACTCTTTACGAAGAGTCGGAGTACAATGATCAGACAGGTGAATATGAGTCCACGGAGCGCTATGTGCTTGATGAGCATCGGTTGATGGGCGCGGCATATCAAGTGGTTAACAAGGAAGCGACGGCATATGTCGCTCAATATAAGTATAAGGAATTCCGTAAGTTTACTTCGTTCAAGAACGATTTCCTGCCTTGGGTGAAGATTTCTACTGAAGATGATTTGACAGGCATAAACTCCTTGTTAAAGAAACTGGATATTGCCACAAAGTGGTATACGGAAAACTGGGGACTTTATGTCTTTACACTTCGCCGTGAAGTTGCCGAACGTCAGAGCAACATTAATGATTACCTCCAGGGAGTGACCATTTACGAGCTTGAATAACCTCAAAGATTGATATGAAGATGAAAAGAATAAGATATATAGTAGTAAGTGTAGCGCTGGTTGCCATCACACTTATGGGGTGCTCTCGTTTCGAGGAAGCCGACCTCTTTGAGGAAAGTGCAGCTCTGCGTATCGAGCATAATGCCGAAAAGTTACAAGAGATCCTGGTGAACGCCCCTTACGGTTGGGTGATGCAATATTATACCGGACGTGGTGTGGCAGTCTTTGAGGGCTTTAACCTCTTTGCCAAGTTCGAAAAAGGCGGCAAGGTGACTCTTGCTGGCAATCATCGTTATTTACGCAATGGCAATGCCAACAAGTATACAGAGTGTGCCAGCCTTTACGAGCTAATTCGTGAAGATGGACTTGTGCTTGCTTTCAATACTTGGAATGACGTCCTCACTCCATTTGTTGACCCCGTTAGTTATTGGGCTGCGCCAAACAACCTTTTGAAGGATGGCGAAGGCATGCAAGGTGATCAAAATCTTGTTGTGATGTCTATGCGAGAGAATGAAGTTATCTGTCGTGGTGAACGTTACGATGCTTTGATTCGTTTGGTGAAAGCCGATCGTGATTGGCAAACCTACATTGATGACACTAAAACGATGAAGGACCGCATTACGAATAGTCTCATCGATTCCTATTATTTATTTGCAGGAAGAGAAACAATGTATTGTGTGGGTCTGCGTGACGGACGTTATCGCCTTTCCGAACGTGTAAGAGATCCTTTAAGAGTGGACTCTATTTCTTGCTGCTTCACCCCAACAGGTTTCCGCAACGAAAGGGAGGACACGATTGCAGGTCATGTCTTCCAAGAGTTTAAGTTGAATGAGGCTGGCACGGCACTCGAAAATGAAGATGGCAGTGTGCAAATAGTTGCCACATGGGACAATTATATTGTCAATGTACGTAACGCTACGTGGCATTTTGATCCAGACCAACTATCTGAAGAGCAGAAGAGTTTGTTGGAACAAATTAACACAGAGTTGCATACCTTCAACAAGAACTATTCGTTGGCAGGTATAGGACTTGGACGTTCTACTGGTAGTGGAGCTGTAAAGGGACTGGTGGTTACATTCTATACCAATACTGCCAAGACCAAGACCAATACTGCAGGCCTTTCGCTTACAACCAACTGCCCATCTTATGGAAAGATGGAGATAACATATGGTGATGACGAAAGGGCCGACGGCAACCTGACTAACATAAACAAGAAAAGTAACATCGAGGCCTTGGTACGCCAATTTGCTGCTTCAATCTCTGGTACATACAATATCGTCCCCAATGACTATTTCCTTCCCACCGGATGTGAACTGCATGCTATTGAGGGCGAGATTAAATATATTTTGAATTAAATAAACAATCATATTAACTATTAAAACAGACTCGTTATGAAGAAATTGTTACTTCTTTTCGTAATGGCGTCAGTCGGACTTGCTGCAAGTGCACAGTTCAAGTCCCAGCCATCGGTCAATCCACAGACCAATTCGAAGACGAAGATGGTGAATTTGCCACAGTCGAAGCGTTCTTTCCAAGCTGTTGCTCCAAGAACTGACTTGGCAAAAAGGTACTATGCACCCACAGGTCGCATGCGTACTCTTGACCTTGCGAAAGTGAAACCTGTTGCACGTGTTCAGCGTGTTTCTAATGCAGAACTTTCCACTTCTCAGACTAAGGTTTTCGGAAAAGGTAATGTTCAGAATCACAGAAGGATGAACCTTCAACCAACGATTACCTTGAATCCTCAGGCTTCTTCTAAGGCTAAGGCACCTCGCAAGGCTCCTGCATTTGCTGAGACATACACCGGTATGGGTGTTGATTATGGAACAAAAGAATCTGTTCAGTGGACAATGACTCCTTCCACCGCAACTGTCACCAATGAGGAAACAGGAGAGACTGAGGAGGTTAATGTACTTGTGGACGTAATACCTACGCCCGACTTCCTTTCTGAACTTTACCCCGATGGCGTTCCTGTGATGTACACTATGGATGAAGATGGTGTTGTAACAATCACGCCACAAGCTCTTGCAAGTTATCAGAACGAAGCACAAGATACAACATTCTATGTCACGCTTTTCTCTGCGAATAGCGATGATGAAGATGGTATCATCAATATGACGGTTGGTGAAAACGGCAAACTGACTATCACCAATGGCAATTGGATTTGTTTTGGCGAATTCTCCAATGTTGAGTTCGACGTGGACATGGGTGACAGCGAGGACTTCATGGGTTTGGATGAAATGATAGCTAACATAAGCTACTATTACCGTATAGAGACCGTTATTGACCAAAAGTACAATGGCCATGGCGTGGACTATTTTGCTAATGTACCTGTCGATTGGGAAATGCAGCGTGGCAGGGTGGTTATGGATGATGAAGAGAGCTATTTCTTTGTTGATATGTCTCCTCTGATTGAGACATTCTCAGGTATTTACCCTGATGGTATTGATGTGGAGTTTACGAAGGAAGGCAACACTATCACTGTAAAACCTCAGGTTATTGCCAGCATTCCAGCTGATGAAGAAACGGAAGCAGAATATATCATGATTTGTAGTGGAGCTTCAGACGATGGCAATATAGTACTTACCGAAGGCGAAGACGGTTCTCTTAAAACCATAAGTGGTGAAAGTGTTATCATTGGTGCATGGAGCACAGACAAGTTCGACCCGACCTTCAATACTTATCTCGGAGCTTACTCTTATA
This sequence comes from Bacteroidaceae bacterium, assembly GCA_017650085.1. Taxonomy (GTDB): domain Bacteria; phylum Bacteroidota; class Bacteroidia; order Bacteroidales; family Bacteroidaceae; genus Physcousia. Next base: position 28,981 of record JAGCFN010000055.1, read on the forward strand.
TTGACAATGTGAAGTACCGTTTGCCCGATGCTCCAGCTGAGGCACCAGAAGATGTGGCTTGCGAGCCTGAGGAGTTGGTTCTCTTCGCAGGCTTGGGTTATTCCGGCTATAGCTACAATGACAACCTTGCAGTCATCGGTGCCTATGCTCCCACAACATTCCGCAATCTCACCATGGACATTGCTACAGACTTTGACTGGTCTATTAAGGAATATGGTGAGGATGACGCTGAGACAACTCTTACTGGTAGCAACAGAAATTTCAGCGTTTACACTAAGGGTGGAGCAGTTTATGAGAATCTCTCTCTCACGGCTCACAATGAAGATGCCGTGTCTGAACCCTATATTTGGGGAACAGGACACGCGTTAAGTGATGATGGCACCGTTCGTTACGACACTGTTCGTGCTTATGCAGGTCGTGGAGCCAACTTCTTCTTCTATGGTGATGGTACGTACGCTGTTATGACCCGTCAGAACCCTGATTATGACTTGACTTTCTATCTTAACTGGGCAACGCCGGAGCTTTGGGCGCAAAACAGCTCTAATCCGACAAGTATGTCAACTATTTATTCTTATCAAGGCAAGCCTGCAACACCGCTCTTCCTTACGGGTGTAACTCTACCTTTCGTAGAATTCTCCGCCAATGACGATTTTAATTTGCACATTAAGTTGTGCAAGTGCAGTCGCAGTGCAACTGGAGTTCTCACACTGGGTGATGTTATTGCCGAAAGTGATGCAACAATGGAAAATGTAGTTGATGATTATGATTCTGGCCTTACTGCTGTTGAGTTCACCGAACTTTATGTGGAAGATGAGTTTGGCATGAGTGAGATTGTTGATTATCTGTTCATCGAGGATGAGTTTGTGATTGTCATCGAAGGTTGGGACAATGGCACATTCAACGGCGTGCTCGGAAGCCAAGAACACAACTTCAACGAAGTTACATCGACTTGGTTCCAGGCAACTGGTGAGACGAGAATGCGTTCATATGGCGGCGGTTGGCCTCAGCTGTTTATAGGCTTGCTCGATGCCACATACGGCTATCTGTACACAGACGATGAAACGAATATTATATTCGATAAGGACGGTGGTACGTCTCTCGTTCATGTCGATCCTATGTATTATGGAACTGACGATGAGACTGAAGAGCCCACTTACTTGCTTGACATCGAAAGCGTTCTGGAAGACGGTGAAGAGGTAGAAGAAGTTCCCGAATGGCTTACTGTTGAGGTTGCCAACGAGGACTATACGACTGCTACTGAAGTAGATGAGGATGGCAATGAGTATGAGTACTTCGTCAATGGCATTGACTATGATTTGGTATTTACCACTGAGGCTCTTCCCGAAGGTGTTGAAAACCGTACATGTCAAATTGTCTTCTTCCAAACAGGTGCCAAACTGACTATTACTGTTGTTCAAGACATTGACGCAGATGGCATTAGCACCGTTGTCGAAAAAACTCCAATCAAGAATAGCCATGCATATAATCTTGCCGGACAGCGCGTTAATAACCACGCCAAGGGTATTATCGTGAAGAATGGTAAGAAGCAAATCGTTAAATGAGAAGATTGTCATTAGCTATAGTGGCGATGCTGTTAGGCATCGCCACTATCTATTCTCGTCCGGCTTACCGAGGGACAATTCAGGTGTCCCAGCCAGACGGTTCCACTGTCACAATCCGGTTGGTTGGTGATGAGTATCTTCATTACAAC
>JAGCFN010000056.1 GCA_017650085.1 Bacteroidaceae bacterium
GAACTGGCAGGCAACTTCTTCGAGGATGTTGCTTGTACGCAGTTGAAAAGTGAATTCCAGTCGATGAGCGACGAGGAACTGTCTACGTCCCTAATCGAAGGAGGAATGCCTTCGTATATGATTCCCATTGCCTTGAAGTTGAAGAACCAGAATTGGGCGGCCTACGAGCAAGACTTCCGCATCCACGACTACAAACCTTACAGCGATGCAGGCTATTGGAACAGCAAGTTGAGGAGTACAGGCGGCTCCTTCATGGGCAATCCTACCGGCATCTACACGACGGACTTCAATCCCTTGTATGTCTTCGTCGATGCCGATGTGCCTTCTGGAGCCACTTTGTATATGGCAGGATGTACTGACAACAACCTCATTACGAGTGCCAAACAGGGCAAAATGCTCAAGAAAGGTTTGAACATTGTGGAAGGGAACGCGAACGCCCTCTACTACATTATTTATACGGCTGACACGAAAAACATGACAAAGACCCTCGACGAATGGCCCGACATGAAGATCCATATCGAGGGAGGTGTCGTGAATGGTTACTATGATGTGAAACGTCAAAGCGACTCTGACTACAAGGCTATTCTTGCAAAGGCCACGCACGAAAGGTTCACAGTAAAAGGCGGACAGTCGCTCTTCAACTTCAAAACAAGTACATACAGGAACGTTTGGCCCACCACTATCGACAAGAGTATCTGCTGGTTCGACAGCTTGACCGTTTGGGAGAAGGAGCTGATGGGCATCAGCGAATCTGTCGCTTCGGGCAAACGGGCTGGAGCACCTTTCTACATTTCGGGTGGTGAATCGTACTTCCCACAGTATTACAACAATCCGAACTTCGCAGTCGAAGGAGAGGAGAGCGATGGAGGCTTTGCAAACTCGGCTTCTTTCAGGACTATGTATAACACGCAAGGCTGCGTCCAAAGCTCTTTCGATGTGAGTCGGACAGCAACGTTCGATGACTGGTGTGCTGCTCACGAATGTGGTCACAACAATCAGGGAGCCATCACAGTTGAAGGCGGAACAGAGGTTTCGAACAACCTTTTCTCGAACTATATCCGCTTCCATACTGGTCTCGTCGCCTCGAATGGTTCGCCACTTTCTACAATCATGACCGAGTATTCTCGACGCGAACCATTCTTCACTCGCTCGCTTGACAGCCAGATGCGAATGTATTGGCAACTCTATCTCTATTATCATCTTGCACAGAAGAACACCTCGTTCTATCCGGAACTCTTCAAGGCCTTGCGAGCTGATCCGTTGACTTTGTACAGTTCCAATACGGGTTGCTTGAAGTTTGTCCGTAAAGTGTGTGAAATCGCGCAAGAAGACCTGACGGAATTCTTCACGGTTTGGGGCTTCTTCGAACCGCTTACGAACTACACTGTCAACGACTATGGTGCTCATTCTATGACAGTTAAGCAGAGCGATATCGACAACACTTTGGCCCAGATAGCACGATATCCTGTAAAGAACCGAGAGATACTTTTCATCGAGGATCGTGCCGATTATGTTCTTACGACAGACTTCCTCACCACTCCAGGGCAGCATCGTCGGGAATCGTCACAGGTCGGACAATGTGGAGACGTCGGTCAATATACCGATTATTTGCCTGGAGCATGTTCGCCTTCAGCTTATACTTATCTGCAAGCCGACTCGCTATATGCTTTGGAAGGCGAAGGAGGATTAGGTTTCGTCGTGCTCGATTCGAACAATGACTTCAAGTTTGCAGCCAATTCGAAGAACTTCTGTCTGCCTACTAATACAGGCCTCAATTTGACGATTTACTCGTACGATGCCGATGGTTCGCTGCATGAAATAACCAAATCTGGCGATGGCGCCGAGTACGTTGTCATGCCTAAAGCGGGTGTTCTGGCCGACTCGTTGTCAGCAAAAGCCATAAAAGTGACAGTATCAGGCAGCATAAATGGTGCCGACATCAAGTATATGCGTCAACTCATCAGCAAAGGAAACTTGCAATCTATCGACCTTACGGATACCAAGATCATGAGTGGTGGCGGAGCTTATTACGAGTCTTATGTTACCAGTTTCAACGTTATGGGCAACTATGCCTTTGACAGTTTCAAGAAACTCATTTCGATGCGTTTGCCTCTGAAGATCACTAAAATAGGAGACAGAGCCTTCCGTTTCTCTGGACTTAGGATGATAGAAATCCCCGATGCAGTTACTGCGATTGGTCTGGAAGCTTTTGGCGGTTGCGATCAACTCTCGACTGTTATCATCGGAGCGAAAGTAAAGTCAATAAGTCAGGGAGTCTTCTACAACTCTCCTGTCAAGGATGTTTATGTAAAAGCCCTTACGCCTCCAACTCTTTCGGACTATATCTTCAACAGCAATCCCACGATTCATGTCTATCAAAGTGCGCTTGCGAGATATCAGGCATCGAGTTGGGCAAAGTTCGGCACCATTGTTGGCGACCTTACGGACGACATGATAGATGGTATCGAAGCTGTGAAAGAAGAAACACTTCCCCAAAGAGGAAGTGTGGAAGGGACTGTTGTCTATGATCTTATGGGCCGACGCGTTACCGACCTTAAGCCGGGTTCCATCTACATTCGAGATGGCAAGAAGGTAATGGTCAAATGAGAAGAAAGGCCGTGCGTTACTTCCAGAAACGGTATGTAATGTCCGTGAGTTTCCCTTGTTCTACACGATAAAGCCTTTGATTGGTGGTCTTGACATTCAAAGGGCCGCATTTCGCATCATAAGGGCCAGTCTTTAGATAGTCGAAGTTGCTCAGTTTTATTTCTTGCGGCAACTCGTTTCGACCGCTATACCATGCAGTACGCACTTTGGAGTTCTCTTTTATCCAGCATGCCAATCTGTCAATCTCGGCAGGATCCTGGTCGCCTCCCATCAGGCAGATGCACGTCACTCCGATGTGGCTCTTCAGCATCTCGGCCAATGCCTCCTCGGTCAACGGCTCCCCTATGTCTGTCCAAAGATATTGGCTGTGACAGCCTGGGCAGTGAATAGGGCAGCCGCTGATACTGATGGCTAATGTTATCTCGTCGGGAATCTCTGCAAAGACTTCCTTTACATCGACGTACTTCATCATCCTATACCACAACTATAGGTGCGCTTTGCAGCTTCGATTTGTCGGTCGCGACCAAAGGCGGGGATTGGACGAAGGTATCCAATGATGCGGGTGTACTGCGTGATGTTTGAACTGCCGCAGCAGGGACAAACTTCGATGGGCTTCTTGATGATGTGGCCACAATCCTCGCACTTCGAGTTGGGAATGTTGAAAGTATAATAAGATGTGCCATTCTCGATGGCGAAGTCGATGAGCTTGAGGTACTGTTCCTTCGAGAGGTGGTCCTGCAGGTTGCAGTGCAGAGCGCTTCCGCCATCAGTATACTGATAGGTTTGACGTCCGTGAAGGATGAACTTGTCGAGTACGCGTGTGTCGTCGTGAGCGTCGTAGAAGTAGGAGTTGTAGAGGTTCTCGTCTTCTGGAACCCAATAGCCGTCCTCTTTGTCCCAGCGATAGTTCTTGCCGCCAAGTCCTTCGGCAGGCACAACTTCGGAGTTGAAGAGGAAGGGTTTCTTCTTGTCGTGGATGCTGTGACGCTTGTTCTCTTCCTTGATGGTGCCCAGAATGAGTTGCAGGAACTCGATGTATTCGGGATTGTTGCCAACCTTCATTCCGAGGAAGCGAGCAGCCTCGTTCAGTCCGTTGATGCCGATTGTGGAGTAGAGTTTGCTGATGTAGATGTAGCCTCCATTTGATGCAGCGAACATGCCGCGGTCTTCCATTTCGTAGAGCATGGTCTTGTAAGCGATATGATACTTATAGACGCGCTCCAGGATGGTGGTCAGATAAAGGCGCAGGAAGGCGTAGAAGTCGAAGTTGCCCTCTGCTGCAGCGACGGTGCGCTTTGCATCCTGCACGATGCGATTGATGTTAAGGGTGATGACGTTGCACGAACCGGTCATTACACCCGTCAGTCCTGATGTGGGATTGAAGGTGTTCTCTGTCAACTCATTCTTCAGACGGCAGCATGATGCAAGCGAGTCTGCGCTGTCCGATATGTATGTGAAGAAGGAATGACCTTCGGCATACATCTCTGCTGTGAAGTCCTTGTAGTCCTTGTCAATGATGTCCTTCGTTTCAGGGTCATATACCATAGCCATCGTCTCGACAGGGAAGGTGAGCAACTGCTTCAGGCGAAGCTTGTTGAACCACTTCATGAACATGCGCTGCAAGGTGTCGATTGCTTTCCATTCGGGCTTTGTTCCGTCGGGATAGCAGAAGTCGGCGAAGAGACTGTTGAAGTATGTGTGGTCGTAATAAGAGACGTTTGTGAAGGGAGACTGATATGAGCGATTGCCTGCAGGCTGGTTGATGCCCCAGATGAATTGCTTGAAGGCTTTCAGGATGTGGTCGCGAACGGTGCGTTCCTGCAGACAGATGTCGGTGGTGGTAGCCAAGTCGTCAAGATGGTCGTACCACTTCTGGCCGAACTCGGAGATGATGTAGTAGTTCAGCACGACAAAGTATTCGCCGAAGGCAACTGCACCTTTACACTGGGAAGAGAGAAGGAAGGTAAGGTTCGTAATCTGTCCTGAGAAGGACTGCAGGTCGTTTGGAGGACCAGGTGTGACGCCGTCGATGTTGCCTACACCATCAGTCATCAGGGGATAAAGGCTGACAGCCATGCAGTACTGTTTCAGTACGGGAGTCGAGGCTTCATCGTGCGTATATATAATATGGTGGTTCAGGTCGGCCTCGTACTGCTTGGACACTTCCGGATACAACTGGTTCAGCTTGTCCTTCATACGCTGGCGCTGGATGACGCGATTGGTGGTCTTGTAGACCTCGCCCTCCAGGTTTGCCACGTTTTTCATCGTTACATTAGCGTTGGCGTCAGTCTCCGAAGCTGTGGCTGCGTTGTCGTCGCTGTGGCTGTACTCGTTCATGTAGTCGATGCGCTCCTTGATGAAACGGGCTTCGGCGTGCTGTTGACGATAAAGGATGTAAGCTTTAGCTTCGTCGTAGTAGCCGTTTTGCATCAACGCCAACTCTACTCGGTTCTGTATCTCCTCGACGGTAAAGCCGTCGCGTACGGAGATGCTCTCGCTCAGGTCAGTAGCCACGCTTCTGATTTTTTCTTCATCAAGCTTGTTTACTGACTGTAGTGCCCCCATGAGGGCATTCTTGATTTTGGCTCTGTTAAACTCTTCCTGTGAGCCGTCTCTTTTGATTACGATCATGATGTTATAGTGTGTTAA
>JAGCFN010000057.1 GCA_017650085.1 Bacteroidaceae bacterium
ATAGCCGAGGTTTCCAACTCATTCAGCACGAGCCATTTACAAGCACACAAGATGCCGTTGCGAAAGGTACTGACATTAAGAGCAGCACGCAAATCGTCGAGATGATGGGCAGACGCATTCGCGTTCGCGATACAGACAAAGGTCGTCAACTACAGGAACAGATTAAGGAACTGCGGCAATTGCTTCATGCTTACCGTCATGGCCTCATAAAGGAGAACGCGAAAAAGTAGAGGCTCCAAAAGTTCTGCAGTGAAGTTGCCAAACTTCACACTAGTAAATTGCAAACTTCACACTAGTAAATCGCAAACGTCACACTAGTAAATTGCAAACGTCACTGGGGACGTTTTCCTTTTCAACTTTTGACGAACTTCGGAAAGGCTATCGAAACCACTACATACCATATTATAATAGCGGCGAGAGCCGAGGTTCCGAGCAATAACAGAGGCAAGCATCCAAGGAGGAAAACATAGCGCTCCTTGTTGTCCTGCCAACTGAAGTTCTTGAATTTCAACGCCAACATCGGTACTTCGCAAACCAGAAGCATGCAGAAGAGCAGCATGAAGAGGAACAGGAAGACTGCGTTGAACTTCAGCGAGACGAGGAATGCGTGTTCTCCCAAAACGAGACTTCCCCAAAAGAGGGCATTTGCTGGAGTTGGAAGTCCGATGAATTGCTGGCTCTGACGTTCGTCGAGATTGAACTTTGCCAGTCTCAAAGCCGAGAATGCAGCCATCAGAAAAGCTGTATATGGAAGCAGATTTTTTATCGGCATCAACATTTCGGGCATGTGCACCTCGTGGAAAAGATAGAAGATGATAGCGCTTGGAGCCACACCAAAGGTGACGACATCGGCCAACGAATCGAGCTCCTTCCCTATCGGAGACGACACGCCGAGAGATCTTGCCACCATTCCATCGAAGAAATCAAACACGGCTCCGATGACAATCATCAACACGGCATACTGGTACTGTCCGTAGAAAGCACAACCTGTTGCCACGCAACCGGATATGAGATTGCAGCAAGTCAGGGAATTCGGAATGTGTCGTTTAATCATCAGGAGTGAGGTTTTTCAGTTTTGCAATCACGGTTTCGTTGCCGACAGTCTTTTGGTTGAGCTTCACCAGAATCTCCGTTCCAAGAGGCAGATACAGGTCAACTCGAGAGCCGAACTTGATGAAGCCAAGATGCTCGTCCACATAACAATCCTCTCCAACAGAGGGATAAGTGACGATGCGTCGAGCCATGGCTCCTGCTACCTGACGGGCCAGAATCTCCACTCCATCAGGTGTCTCGATGACAACGGTACACCTTTCATTCTCCTCGCTTGCCTTTGGCAGCCAAGCTCTGTGGAAGTTGCCGTCGTAGTGACAGACGTGCTTGACGGTTCCATCTACAGGAATCCAGTTGGCATGCACGTTGAACAGACTCATGAAGATGCTCACCATGATACGACGGTCGTGGAAATACTCGTTCTCCTCCGTTTCCTCCACCACGACAACCTTTCCGTCGGCAGGAGCCACAACGATTCCTTCCGTCTCGTTCTCGAAGGTTCGGATGGGACATTGGAAGAAGTTCAGCAGAATGCCATAAAGGACAGCGCTGATGGTTATGCAGACATCGAACGGAAGACGCGAGTCGAAGATGTGTAATATGGCGAAATTGAGTACTCCAAGCACAATGGCACTCCACAGAAGAGTGTTCTTTCCTTCGTGATGAAGACGTATCTTTTTCAGTTTTCTTAGCCTTTTGCCCATAGTTTTTTCACATAGTGCGCCTCAAAGTTAGCAATAATTTTTGAAATGACAAGGGCAAAAGAGACGTTTTTCTTCACTTGTTAAGAAAAAAGATGTCATTCTCTTGTCCGATACAAAAAAAAGCACTAACTTCGCCATCTCTTATATATTATTGATCATCATGGAGGACTTCGTACACTTACACGTTCACTCGCAATATTCTTTGCTCGACGGACAATCGTCCATCAAAGGCATGGTGGATAAGGCCGTTGCCGATGGAATGCGTGGTTTGGCACTAACCGATCACGGCAATATGTTCGGCGTGAAGGAACTGTACGACTACTGCATTGATGTCAACAAGAAGAGGAAAAAGGACGGGCTGGAACCCTTCAAGCCCATCTTCGGCTGCGAAATGTATGTGGCCAGGAACGGCGACAAGAGCGTCAGGGAAGGCAAAGAAAACCAGTCGGGCTGGCATCTCATCGTTCTTGCCAAGAATCTGACGGGCTATCACAACCTCATCAAACTCGTTTCACGCTCTTGGGTGGACGGATTCTACATGCGACCTCGCACCGATCACAAGGACTTGGAACTGTTCCACGAAGGCCTCATCATCTGTTCTGCCTGCATTGGCGGTGAAATTCCGAGGAAGATTCAGAACGGCGACTTGAAGGGTGCCGAAGAGGCCGTCAAGTGGTTCCACGACATTTGGGGCGACGACTACTACATCGAACTGCAGCGCCATGAAGTGACCAACCCCACACAAGAGGCCAATCGCGAAACCTACGAAGTGCAGAAGCGCGTCAATCCCGTCCTCATCGACTTGGCAAAGAAGCACGGCATAAAGCTCATCTGCTCCAACGACTCGCACTTCCTCAACGAAGACGATGCGGAAGCCCACGACTTGTTGCTCTGCCTCTCGACTGGAAGAGACCTCAACGACCCCAATCGCATGCGTTACAGCAAACAGGAATGGTTCAAGACGAAGGCAGAGATGAATGCCGTCTTCGGCGACATTCCTGAAGCGCTGGCCAACACTTGCGAGATTCTGGACAAGGTCGAAACATACGACCTCGAGTCGAACCCCATCATGCCCTTCTTCCCCATCCCAGAAGAATTCGGCACTGAAGAACTTTGGAGACAAAAGTATACAAAGGAAGACCTCTTCAAGGAATTTACCTGCGACGAGAACGGCGAGAACCCCTTGCCAAAAGATGAGGCAGAAAAGAAGATTGAGAAGCTTGGCGGCATCGACAAACTCTACCGCATAAAGTTCGAGGCAGACTACCTTGCGAAACTCGCTTACGAAGGTGCCGCTCGTCTCTACGGAACGCCTCTTTCAAAGGAACTGGAAGAGCGCATTCGCTTCGAGCTTCACATCATGAAGACGATGGGCTTCCCTGGTTACTTCCTTATTGTGCAGGACTTTATTAATAGTGCCCGTAACGAGTTGGGCGTTTGGGTAGGACCTGGTCGAGGTTCGGCAGCAGGCTCGGTTGTTGCCTATTGTCTCGGCATCACACGTCTCGACCCACTCAAGTACGACCTCCTGTTCGAGCGTTTCCTCAATCCAGACCGAATCTCCCTTCCCGATATCGATACCGACTTTGACGACGACGGCAGAGGAAAGGTCCTGCAATGGGTAATGGACAAATATGGAGCGGAGAATTGTGCCCACATCATCACTTATGGCGCGATGGCAGCCAAGAGTAGCATCAAGGATGTCGGCCGAGTGGAGAAGGTTCCTCTTTCCATAGTAAACGCTTGGTGCAAAGCTATGCCGGATCGACTGCCGGAAGGAAAGAAACCGACATTGGAGAACTATATCGAAGCGACTCCCGAACTGAGGGAAGCCAAGTACTCGAAAGACCCAAAGGAAGCGGATACCATCAAATACGCACTAAAGCTCGAGGGAACAGTTCGCAATACAGGCATCCATGCTTGCGGTTTCATCATTTGTCGCGACCCCATTAGCGACCATGTTCCTGTCTCAACTGCCGACGATCCGGACTTCCCCGACCGCAAGACCGCAGTTACCCAATACGACGGTCACGTCATCGAAAGTACAGGTCTCATCAAGATGGACTTCCTCGGTTTGAAGACTCTGTCGCAATTGAAGGAAGCTTGTCGAATCGTCAAAGAGGCTCACGGCATAGATATCGACATTGACAACATCCCCATCGACGACCCGCTTACATATAAATTATATCAGGAAGGCAAGACCATCGGAACATTCCAGTTCGAGTCTGCAGGCATGCGTAAGTACCTGAAGGAACTGCATCCCACAGTCTTCGAGGACCTCATCGCCATGAATGCCCTCTACCGACCAGGGCCGATGGACTACATCCCTCAGTTCATCAAGCGCAAGAATGGGCTGGAAGAAATCACTTATGATCTCCCCGCTTGCGAAGAATACCTTCGCGACACTTACGGAATTACTGTCTATCAAGAGCAAGTAATGTTGCTTGCACGCAAGCTTGCCGATTTCACTAGAGGCGAGAGCGATGCCCTTCGTAAGGCAATGGGTAAGAAGAAGAAAGACATCGTGGACCAGATGAAACCTAAGTTCATCGAAGGCGGCACCAAGAACGGACATGACCCGAAGGTGCTCGAAAAGATTTGGGCAGACTGGGAAAAGTTCGCTTCATACGCTTTCAACAAGTCTCATGCGGCTTGCTATTCGTGGGTTTCCTATCAGACCGCTTACATGAAAGCCCACTATCCTGCAGAGTTCATGGCTGCTTTGCTGACGCGAGGCAAAGATGATGTGAAGGAAGTGACCAAGCTGCTTGAGGAATGTCACGCAATGAAAATTGAAGTGCTGGGACCGGATGTTAACGAGTCACACCTCGACTTTGGTGTCAACGACCGTCAGCAGATCCGTTATGGACTGACCGCCATCAAAGGACTTGGCGAAGCTGCTGTGCAAGCCATCGTCGACGAGAGAGAGAAGAACGGACCCTTCAAGGACATCTTCAACTTTGCTGAACGCGTCAATCTCTCTGCCATCAAACGCAACGGAATGGAATGTCTTGCCTTGAGCGGAGCTTTCGACACGATTGCAGGAGACATTCGTCGCGAGCAAATTGTTGCTATGAATCAAAAGGGCGACGTCTTCACCGACCTGCTTATGCGCTACGGACAACAATTCCAGCAAACTCAAGACGAAGCACAGTTCTCGCTCTTTGGGATGGATGACATCGAGTTGAAGAAGCCCGCAATACCAGAAGCAGAGGAATGGACTGCTTTGGAACGCCTCAACAAAGAGCGTTCGTTGGTGGGCATCTATCTCTCTGCTCATCCACTCGACGAATACTATGTTATCCTGCAGAATGTCTGCAATCTGAAATTGGCACAAATGGATGACCTCACACCCTTTGCCGGTCAAAACGTTCGACTGGGTGGCATCGTCACAGAGATTCGTTCTGGCACATCGAAGAACGGAAAACCTTACGGCGTAGCAACCATCGAAGACTTCAGTGGTACTGGCGAAATTGTACTTTATGGCGACAATTGGGTGAAGTGGGGAAATTATCTTTGCGTCGACCGTTCAGTGCTCATCAGTGGCACCGTCGAGAAACATCGATTCCGCGATGGTGAGTATGAACTTCGCATCAGCCACATCGATTGGCTTGCAGATGCTAGTAACAAAGTAATAGAGCAGATTACAGTCACCGTTAACATTGCCGCTTTGAGCAAAGATGATGTGGAGATGCTTTCTGCTTATGCGAGGGAGAACAATGGTAACACAGCTTTACGACTGGTCTTCGTAGATGCCACCAATCATCATAACAAACTTCGTATGAAATCACGCAAGTACTGCATCAAGGTAACGCGGCAGTTCTTGAACGACATTGAAACTAGCCCTGCGCTTTCATATTCGATTAACCAATAAAAATATAAAATTTATGGCACAAGTAATTAACTCTGGAAATTTTGAGGCTTTGGTAGCAACCGGAAAGCCTGTTGTAATTGATTTTTGGGCAACTTGGTGTGGTCCTTGCAAGCGCCTTGCTCCCGTTATCGAGGAACTGGCAAAGGATTATGACGGAATTGCCATTGTCAGCAAATGCGATGTGGAAGAGGACGAAGATCTGCCAGCTCGCTTTGGAGTCCGCAACATCCCAACTGTTGTCTTCCTGAAAGACGGCAAAGAGGTGGATCGCAGCGTCGGTCTTGTACCTAAGCCCGCTCTCGAAGAGAAGATAAAAGCAATGCTCTAAACCCTAACCAATAATCTATATGCATTATGGGAAGCTTTGAAGAAGACCTTCTCCTCGATGCTGAGGACGATCGCAAAACAGTCGAATACATACAGAACTACTTGCCTCAAGAACTCAAGGACAAGTTCACGGAAGACGAGCTCTACTATTTCATCGACGTTATCGGCGAGTATTATGTCAATTTGCTCGACAAACATTCGGGCGATGAAGACATTGATATCGATGTAGAAGAAGTGGCAAAGTATGTCGCTAAGCAAGCCAAAAAGGACAAGATGGGCGACTTCGATCCTGAAGACCTTCGCTGGGTTGTGGACGGCGAACTGGAGTACGGCGAAAGCCAAGAACAATAACCATTAACCAATAACCATTAATGGAACAACCTTTATTTATTTATAATACGCTGAGCAGGCAGAAGGAACTCTTCAAACCGCTCAATCCGGGAAGAGTCGGAATGTATGTCTGCGGCCCTACCGTCTATGGTGATGCACACCTCGGACACGCTCGTCCAGCCATCACATTTGACCTGCTTTTCCGTTATCTGCAACATATCGGCTACAAAGTTCGTTATGTGCGGAACATTACGGATGTTGGTCATCTGGAACACGATGCGGATGAGGGTGAAGACAAGATTGCCAAAAAAGCTCGACTGGAACAACTTGAGCCGATGGAAGTTGCGCAATACTACACGAATCGCTTCCATGAAGCGATGGATGCATTAGGTTGTTTGCCACCAAGCATTGAGCCTCACGCAACTGGTCACATCATCGAGCAACAAAATTTGGTTCAGCAGATTCTCGACAACGGCTATGCCTACGAGAGCAACGGAAGCATTTACTTCGACATCGAGAAGTACAACAAGGACCATCGCTGGGGCATTCTTTCAGGTCGAGACCTCGAGAACATCAAGGACGCAAGCCGCGATCTGGCTGGAGTTGGCGAGAAGAAGAACCAGGCAGACTTTGCTTTGTGGAAAGCCGCACAACCCGAACATATCATGCGTTGGCCGAGTCCTTGGAGCGATGGGTTCCCTGGATGGCATTGCGAATGCACGGCTATGGGCCGAAAATACTTGGGTGAGCACTTCGACATTCACGGCGGAGGAATGGATCTCATCTTCCCACATCATGAATGCGAGATTGCTCAGGCGATTGCGAGCCAAGGTGATCAGATGGTCCACTACTGGATGCACAACAATATGATCACGATTGACGGCAAGAAGATGGGTAAGTCGTACAACAACTTCATTACCTTGCCCGAGTTCTTCAGCGGCAGCCATCCACTTCTCCAGCAGGCTTACACGCCGATGACGATTCGCTTCTTCATCCTGCAAGCCCACTATCGTTCGACTGTTGACTTCGGCAACGAGGCTCTACAAGCTGCGGAGAAGGGACTTGCTCGACTGATGGACGGACTCAAGAACCTGCGTCGCCTCCAAGAAGGACAAAAGGTGAAAGGTCAGCCACAAGTCGAGATGAAATATGTCGACGAACTTCGCACAAAGCTCTACGACGCGATGAACGACGACCTGAACTCACCTATCGTCATCAGCCATCTGTTCGACGCTTGCCGTATTATCAACACTCTGACGGACAAGAAGGCTAGCATCACAGCCGAAGTGGCACAGACTTTGCTCGCTTTGATGGAGACGTTTACGACAGAAATCCTTGGTCTTCGTCAGGATACAGGCGTCAGCAACAAGGCTCGCGAAGAGGCTTTCGGAGCAGTCGTGAACATGCTTCTGGAGCAAAGACAAGCAGCTAAAGCTGAAAAGAACTGGGCTCTCAGCGATAAAATCCGTGATGACCTTGCGGCTCTGGGCTTTGAAGTCAAGGACACAAAAGACGGCTTCTCCTGGACCCTCAACAAGTAATTTAATACCCCCTTAACTGCTCTTAGTCTTGGCTTTGAGCTCGTCAGGCGCGTCCTTCGTAAACATATTCACCGGCGGTGCCTCGCATTCAAAGAGGTGACGAATGATTTCCAACTCAACCTTCGTGTTGGGTTGGAAATCTTTACTTGCCATATATTTCAAGATAGAGTATCGCAATTGGCGGCAGACGGGCGTGTCGCGTCCGATGGGCAGCGTGGTCAGCAGCAGGCGCCCCTTCAGCACTTTCACCTCAAGCAGCATTCCCAACTTGCGCGATACGTGCCATGTGTCGATAGGTTGCACAATGGGTTGGAACTCTGCGGGAAACTCCTTCAGGTTGATGACTTGTGTGCGATTGACTAGCTCCCACCAGTTCAGATTCTGCCAGTCGTCGGTAGGGAACTCGCGAAACACGGGATGCTTGCTTTGTATATAGGCTCCTGTGGTGTGCGGCGGACGCATCTTGAACCACGACGTGTTCCAGAAGACAGGCAGGAAGCTATGGACAACGTCGTTGCCGTAGCGAATCTTTCCAGCCGCCGTCAGCAGCACATCGCCGCCCTGCTTCAACACTTGCAGCGCCTTGGCGTCCAGCGTGTCGGTCTCGTAGAAAGAAGTCTGAGCACTGAGGATTGAGAGCTCGGACAACTGCTTGGGATAGACCCAGAAGTCCCAATGGTTCCTTACTTTGTCCGAAAGGCTGACTGTCAGCGTCAACTTGGTAGGTTTCGTGTATTGTGTCAAGGGAAACTCCACAGTGCCCAGTTCGGTGTTCTTGCCAACGGGGATGGTCTTAGCTGGCAGTGAGCCGGAGGCCTCAGCGATGTACCAAACGGCCTTGGCATCCACGATTGCTCTCTCCGATGCATTATAGACCTCGATAGGAACGCGCAACGTCTCGTCGCTAGTAAAGACGAAGCGAGGAAACTTGGCCAGAGGGACGATGGGCGAGCAGAACTCCGTCCAGTCCTCCTTGGTGCAGTAGCCCTTCTCGCGCCAATGCACATTCAGCGGCCCTACGAGCGCCGTACCCTGTCCGCTGTAGTCATTCAGCCCGAGCAACTGGAAGCCGCTGTAGTCCTTGGTGCGCAGGTTGCGTTCTATATCGTACTTATAGCAAAGCACCTGCAAGTGTCCGCTGGCCATCAGGAACTTCTCAGCTTGCGAGGACATGCCGTTGTCGCGCAGCAGGTCTTGGAATATCTCGAAGTTGCGAGCTTTATAGACACCCGTGTACTGGGGAATCTCCTTGAAGTCGGGGAAGACGCACCACTGTCCCACTTCATGAGCTACGATCGGGTCTGTGTTGGGCTCCTCCTTCTTGTAGTTGACGGGGTACTGCAGCAGCTGATAGTAGTCGTCGTCGCTGTGCGGCTCTCGTTTATCCCAATCCAGACCTCTTGCTCCAGACTTGACATGATAGTCCGACCCCTCTGCCCACGCCCAGCGACCACCTACCCATGCCGCGCAATAGATGCGGTTGGAGTCGTATTCCCGCATCGTGTTCACCCAGTTCTGGCAGTACGGCAT
>JAGCFN010000007.1 GCA_017650085.1 Bacteroidaceae bacterium
ACGACATTGCTGGAGTCCGATTCCTCCTCGTAGTAGTTCTCCAACTTGCCGACAATCGTGCCATACTGATTCCAAGAGGAAGCCTTATAGTCCGACAAGACGCTGGTATAGACGTAGATTTTGGGGCTTGCAGTAAAGATATAGGCTGCCAAAGCTGGGGGTGTCTTGGGTTTCACGTAGGCATATCTGATGGAAGAAGAGTTGTAGAAGACAGCCTGGTCAAGTTGCGAAACTCGTCTTCCGATAACGACCTTCGTCAGGGAATTGCAATCGGCAAAGGCCGCTCCGCCAAGATGAGTGACGGCATCAGGGATCTCAACCTTGCTGATGCCGGTCTTCGAGAACGCATAACGGCCAATATCGGTGATTGTCGTGGGCAAAGTGATTGATGTCAGTTTGGAAAGGTCGGCAAACATGTAGTCTCCAATGACGTCGTTCCGAGTCGTGTAACTCTCGTTATAAGCCGAGCCGCCACTGACGATACGGACATCCGCCAAGTCGAGCGTCGACAACTTGCCTGCACTAATCCTTTCGCGGAGGAACTTGATGTCTGTTCCGTTGACGAAGCCCGTCAGTTTGACAGTCCTGCCTGCCGTTTCCATCAGAGTGGAGAGCGAGCCTGCCGTTTCCACATGAATCGTATCTGCCGACCAGGTATTCGACGTGATGAGACAAGCGACGCCAACCAGCATCAGCCTGCATATTCCCTTGATTCTCTCGCCTATCATAACAGAGTCTTTAATGAACCTTTCCAACTTGACTGGTGATGTTGAAAAACGTCACACGTGATAATCGCAATCGTCACACTAGTAAATCGTAAACGTCACACTAGTAAATCGCAAACGTCACACGTGATGTTTGCCAACATCACTGCCTATGTTTCAGGACTTCCTGTCCCTACTTTCTGAACATGAACTTTTTGCCGTTACGGATATAGATGGTGCCAGGCTTCAGATCGGCAACCTTGCGGCCCATCAAGTCGTAACATTGATTGTCCTCAATCGTGCCGTTCGCAATCTCCTGATCCACTTCGATTGCATCTATGCCGTCTATGATGTCGTCAGTAAGGTCGCCAACGATGGTGCCGAACCTTTCCCAATTTGCTGCTTTGTATTTCTCGACTGAGCTGGCATAGACGTGAATGATGCGGTCTTTTCCAGAGAAGAGATAATCGCTGACGCCGTTCAAAGTAGGAGGAGTAGCGGCCTTGACATAGACTTCCTTGACAGGCGTACTGTAGAACACGCCTTGATCCATCGATCTGACAGCCTTACCGATAACTACCAGCCTCAGCTTATCGCAATAAGCAAAGGCGTCCCCTCCAACCGACGTGACCTTATCAGGAATGATAATCCTGCTGAGTCCGGACCTGGAGAAGGAGTTAGAGCCAATCGTGGTAATTGTCTCCGCCAATTTGATCGAGAGGAGTTTCTTGAAGTCCTGGAAAACGTGGTTTCCCAAATTGTTCGAGGCTGTGCCGTAACTCTGGTAATAGTATCCTCCGCCACTAACGACTTTAGCTTCCGAAAGGTCGATGCTTTGAAGATTATTCTCGTTGATGAGTTGGCGCATGTACTTGACATCCTTGCTGTTAATCCTTCCAGTGAGGACAAGCTTGATGACCTGATCGTTTGTGAGAGTCGTCTGGAGCCTTCCAGCAACAGCAACATCCGCGAAGGCTGTACCGTTGCCAGCCTTAGTGACTTCGTGCAAACTGCCGTCTGCATCATAAGAATAGATGGTAAAGTCCTTTCCAGGATTTCCCACGACTGTCGGGATGCAGATATTCTTGGCGTTGGAAGCATACTTGATGTTGCCTTCATCATCGAGCATCAGGAAGCCGAGACCGCCCGAACCCTCCATTGCATAAAGGGAATCTGACTGGAAATAAACGTATTCCGAAGGTTCGCAACCGCCTTCCAGATAAGCCGTGAACTGTCCGAGCTCACCACATTGTCCGACTTGATCCGAGCCGTTGCGTCTCTGACCGACTGGCGTCAGGAAGCCCGTCGAAGGAACATAATCGGCACGATCCTCTACGAAGATGATCTCGCGATTCTTCTTCTCGTACCTGGCGATGTTGGTCTTCGTGCTATTGATGTTTGCTTTCGTGACAGCAATTGAATGCTGACCGTAGTCTTCAATCTTGGAACCGGCCTTAATAGGTTCGAAGAAACCCCAGATATCAAAGAAGTCAGTAAGGTCCTCTTGCGCCACTTCGCAAACCTTTCGCACGAACTTCAAGCCGCCGTTATTGTTGTTTGATGCGTTATACAATGTCAACGGGTCTTTGCGAAGAGCCTTGAAAAGTTCAGGATAGAACGACGTGTTCTTTTGTGCGAGGTGATAGTAAAGGTAGAAGTTCCAATACATGCGAAGCCTGCTGTTCACATCTCTATAATAGAAGGGCTCACGACGAGCATACTCATCCATTACGGTAGCAAGAGTGGAGCCGCCAGACGCGTTAAGTCCGTCGAGATAGCGAACGAGGTTCGAGAAGACGTTGTTCGAAGCTTCCGTGCAGCCTTCCACATTGATAGCACGCTGGTTGTTGTGACCACATTCGTGACCTGCACACCAGTCGTCCATATTGGGGTTCAATGCGTTAAGGCAGTTCTTGATGCAGTCGAGGCCGTTGAATGAAACTCTGTAGGCCGACGAGTTAGCGTAACCGGCATCTTCAGGTTCACCTTCAATCGCAAAGTTCGGGTTGTTGTAATAAAGGGGATAGATTGCTTCACCGCCAGTCAGGAACCAAGGATAGCCAGCCTTCTTTCCTGTAGCAACTGCCTCAGTCATACCCATCAAATCCTTTTCCCAAACAGCCACACTGTCGTACCAGCAAATACTCTTGTCGACGGTGTTGGGGAAGACTGTCTTGAAGGAAGTCGTCTTGAGATGATAGAGGGAATGGTTGCCGCGAATGGTGAAGCGACCGAGTGTGGAAGCATTACGGAGAGCCTTATATTCGGCATCGCTATGACGGCTAATATCGTAATAACCGTTCACCTTACCGCCTTCAATGTGGATCTTGATGTTCGGCCATTCGCTCAGGGTCTTGGTCATTCTCTTTGTGTCTGCAGTATAGACAATGTAGTAGAGGGCGTTCTTCACACCTACAACAACATTGAGACCTTTCGACAACTTCGTACCCGTCTTTGCACTATAGATGAGTTGGTTCTCGACGCAGCCTGCAAAATAGAGAGTGGCATCGCTCGACACTTCTTCATCCACGAAGACATAGATCTCGTCGCCGTCATTTGCAGCATAGATGCCTGTCGGATTGCCCATATACGAACCGCCCGAGCTCATCATCTTCTCGTTCCAATAAGAAGCGTCGCTATAGGGTTTGTATTCATGAATGCGGAAGTCTTTCTCGAAGTTCGCCCAAGTTTCGTTCTTTACCTTAAGGGCGATGTTGATCATATACTCCGGCATTTCCACTTCTGCAAAGGCTGCCGTCAGTTCTTCATCGGTCATAGCCTGATATTCGGCCTTGAGCTGGGTGCAAGCAGCATCCTCGAAGAAGTTCGCGGACATTTCCTTAGCGATGGTATTGGCGTCGCGTTCCATCGGATAGGTGTTCTCCAAACCGCCATAAATTGTGCCGCAGTCCTTCCAACTGGAAGTCTTATAGTCAGCCAAAGCTACATTATAGACGTAAATCTTTGGATTTGACGAGAAGAGATATGCGGGTACGCTGGGCGGAGTCAAAGGCTTCACATAAGCGACCTTGACGCTAGAGCTGTAGAAGACGCCCTGATTCAAAGTAACCACTTTCTGTCCGATGACGACAGTATCCAGCGAACCGCAATAAGCAAAGGCATCGCCGCCAAGCTTCGTCACAGAGTTGGGGATGTCAATCTTCTTGAGTCCCGTTCTTGCGAAGGCATTCGTTTGGATGGCTGTCACATTCGTTGGCAGAACCATAGCCTGAAGCTTCGAGTACTCATAGAACATCTGTTCGCCAATCACATTGTTCTGTGTCGTATGAGTACCGTCATAGGCTTCGCCGCCACTAACGATGCTTACTCCCGACCAGTCGAGGCTTGTCACTGTTCCTGCCGAAACGAGTCCCCGAATGTACTTGATATCGGTGCCGTTGATGACACCAGTTACTTTGAGTTCCTTTTCTGTAGAGGTCAGCAATGTGGACAGCGTACCAGCCGTCTCGACGTTGATTTCCGTCACAGCCAACAGATTTGTTTGGCTAAGACAAAGCATGGCTGCAACAAACAGCCTAAAGAGATTTGTGTAGGTTTTCGTGTTCATATAATAGTTTTATTAGTTTTCCGCACGCAAAGTTACCTTTTTCTAGCGAACCTTGCAAGAGAAAAAGAAAAAAACTATTCTTATGACCTATTTCATCAAAATCTTTTTGCCGCCGACAATGTATATGCCCTTGCCTGGTTTGCTGACTCGACGACCTTGCAGGTCAAAGATGCCGACGTTAATGTTGTTAAGGTCTTTAGAGTCCTTAATGTCTTCGATGTCATCGACAATTTCGTCGGTAAGGTCGCCCACGATTGTGCCATATTCTGCCCATGCCGAGGCCTTGTATTTCTCGAGGGCGCTGGCATAGACGTGAATCGTTGGATTGCTGGAAAGAAGATAGCCGCTGACGCTTGGCGGAGTGAGAGGTGTGACATAGATATCCTTGACGGGAGAGTCATAGAATGCGCCTTTAGAGATTGTCTTGACAGCCGAGCCCACGAGAACGGTCCGCAGTTGATCACAATATGCAAAGGCATCTTCGCCAATGCTCGTCACTTTGTCAGGGATTACAATCTGTCGAAGCCCTGTACTGGAGAAGGCGTTCGTGCCAATCTTGGTAATCGTGAGAGGCAGTTTCATACTGATGAGTTTCTTGAAACCTTGGAAAGCATAGTCGCCCATCACGTCCTTAGCTGTCTTGTAGCTCTGATAGTAGGAGTAAGTATTATTCGCGATGATTTGTGCATTTTCGAGGTCGATGGACTGCAGATAGTTATCGCTTATCAGTTGCCGCAAGTATTTGACGTCCTTCCCATGAATCTTTCCTTTGACGATGAGCTTTATGACTTGCTCGTTCTCCAATGTCGACTGCAGTCTGCCTGCCGCCGAAAGTTCGACTGTCTCTGTGCCACTACCCGCATAAGTGATTTCGTGGAGCGAGCCGTCGGCATCAACAGAATAGATAGTGAAGTCGTTGCCGATGCTCGTCGGGATGCAGACGCTCTTGGAATTGGCGGCATACTGGATATTACCTTCTTCGTCGAGCATCAGGAAGCCCAGACCTCCCGTTCCCACAAAGGCATAGAGGCTGTCGGACTTCAGATAGGTATATTCCGACGGTTCGCAGGCTCCGGGCAGATAACTGGTGAACTGCCCGACGTCGCCGCAATCGCCTACCTTTTCCCCATTGCGATAGTACCGATGCTGTCCGGTGCCTGGGATGAAGTTTGTGGAAGGCACATAGTCCACGCGGTCCTCTATGAAAATGATTTCACGGTTCTTCTTTTCATATTGGGCAATCTTCCGCTTTGTGCTGTTGATATCGGCCAGCCTGTTTGTGACGTAATGGTCGCCGTAGCATTCCAGATAGCGATTGGTAGCGGGTTCGAAGAAGCCGTAAATGGTAAAGAAGTCTGTGAGGTCTTCCTGTGCCACTTCGCAGACTTTCTGGACGAACTTCAGGCCTGAGTTCTTGGTGTTCGAGCCGTAGGGTACTATCTTGTCGGCTCGCAATGCCTTGAAGAGTTCGGGATAGAAAGAGGTGTTCTTCTGTGCCTGATGATAGTAGAGATACAAGGAATAGAACATCCGAAGGAAACCGTTGTCAGCGCCTCTCCAATAAAATGGTTCGTGCCGAGCGAACTCGCTCATTGTTGTGCTGAAAGGCCTGCCCGTAGATGCTCTGTGGCCCATGAAGAAACGGCAATAGTTGGCAAAGAGGTCGTTGCTGCCTTCCGTTGTACCTTCCAACATGATGGGGGACTGAAGCTGATGCCCGAACTCGTGCGCAGTGCCGCCTTCGTCATAGCCAGGAACACCCGTGAGATACGGGTTCAGGAAGGTCTTGCTGGCATCGAGGGAGATGTGAATCCCGAACTCGGTGGAGTGAGCGACAGAGCCTGGCGAGTCGTTATCGACATAAGTGGGATTGTTGAAAAAGCCCGGATAGAAGGCATCGCCGCCGCTAATATAATAGGGAGCGCCAGCCTTCTCGCCGTTAGCCACAGACTCGCAGATGCCAAAGAGGTCTTTTTCCCATACGGAAAGGCTGTCCAGACACTCGACGGCCTTGGCGATTTTGCTCGGGTATGTTGCCTTGAGGACAGAGGTCCTGATGTTCATGACCGAGTGCTTGCCCTTGCAGACAAATGTGGAATTGGCCGCTGCATTCAGGAGTTTCTTGTAGTCGGCATCGGTATGAATGGAAGCGTCAAAATAGCCGTCCACCTTGCCGCCTTCGATATGAATCTTCATCTCGGGCCATTCGTCGAGGCGCTTTGTCATCGACTTCGTATCGGCTGTATAGAGGATGTAATAGAGTCTGTCTGCCTCTCCATCTATAATATTGAGGCCTTTCTTGAGTTTCTGGCCCGCCTTGCCGCTGGTGAACATCTTGTCAATGCCTAGACCTGCAATGTACAGAGTGGCGTCCTCCGGTACATCCTCATCCACGAAGACATAGAGCGGAGTGCCTTCGGTTTGCACATAAATGCCGGTGGGATTGCCCATATAGGAAGCGCATCGAGCCCAAAGCTTGTCATTCCAATACTTGGCGTCGCTGTAAGCCTTGTACGAATGGATGCGGAAATACTGTTCGTACGTCGCCCACGTTCCATTCTTTATCTTGAGGGCAATGCCGACCATATATTCCGGCAATCCTGCTGCGGTGAGAGACACGGAGAGTTCCTCGTCGCTCATAGCCTGATATTCGGCTTTGAGCTGAGTGCATGCAGCATCTTCGAAGAAACCGGCGCACAACTCCCCTATCTCGTCACCCTCGTCTGGCTCCATTGGATAGTAGTTCGCCAAGGTGCCATATAGAGTGCCGTAGCTCGACCAACCCAGCTCCTTGTAGTCTGCCAAAGCCTCCGAATAGACGTAAATCCTCGGGCTTGAAGAGAAGAGATACGAAGGAGGGCTGGGAGGAGTGATGGGTTTCACATACGCTTTCTGAACGGCAGAGCCATAGAACGAACCCTTGCTCAACTGGTTGACTTTCTTGCCGATGACGACGGTTGCCAGCGAATTGCAGTAGGCGAAAGCATCTTCTCCGACCAATCTGACACTGCCGGGGATGTCGACCTGCTTAAGGCCCGTGTTTGCGAAGGCATTCTTCTTGATGGCAGTCGCAGTGTTCGGCAGAATCATTGCCTGCAACTTCGAGCACTGATAGAACATCTTCTCGCCCACAACGTCGTTCTCCGTAGTATAATTTTCCGTATAGGCCTCGCCGCCGCTAACGATGCGGACTTCTGACCAGTCGAGGTTCGTCACCGTCCCAGCCGTGACAAGTTGGCGGATGTACTTGATGTCGGAGCCATTGATGACGCCGGTCACCTTGAGTTCTTTGTCGGTAGTCGTCAGCAGAGAAGACAGCGTGCCTGCCGTCTCGACGTTGATTTCGGTCACTGCCCACAGACTTGTTGAAACGAAACAAATCAGTACGGCAACGATTAATCTATACAGTTTTGTGTGCTTATTCTGGTTCATGTTAGTCTTAGTTTTATTTTCAAGTACAAAGGTACAACATTTTTCTGAATAATACAAATCTGTTTCCTTATTTTTCGAAGAAAAATAACAATCAGCAGAAGAAACCGAACAAGCGAACATGCGAACAAAACGAACAAGTATTTTTGAGAGAGGGGCGAGGACTATATATTATTATATAAATAAGTAATTATTTCCTTAATATATAATATAAGCAAACTCGCTTGCCTCTTTATTTTCCGTGTTCGGGTTGTTCGGCTTTTGAATTTCACGCCAAATATCGTGCCTTAATTTTCGTTCCGAAAATACCAAAATTCCCGATGAAATGGGTGATTTTTGCAATTTAGAGTACCAAATCCGCAGCAAAAACAGACTTGGAATTATCCGTCTCCAAGGATAAATTCCATACAACCGCAAGGTAAAATGCAAACGTAACACGTTAAAATCGCCAACGACACACGTTAAGTTTGCGATTTAACCACGTTAAGTCAGCCGATTTAACGTGCCAGGATTACCTGTTCTACCACCTTGGGGAAGTATTCCATCTCCAATTGATGCTCTTTTTCTGCAATATCATCAACTGAATCCTCAGGAGAAAGTGGTGTTCGGAACTGAGCAATTATTTCGCCACCATCGCAGACAGGAGTAACGTAGTGGACTGTCATTCCCGTTTCCGTTTCGCCAGCGGCCTTCACAGCCTCGTGAACATGATGCCCCCACATGCCTTTCCCACCGAATTTGGGCAGCAAGGCAGGGTGCAGATTGATGATTTTGCGAGGGAAAGCTTCGATGAGGAAGTCTGGAACAAGAGGCAGGAAACCCGCCAAAACAATAAATTCGATATCGTAGCCCTGCAACAACGGAAGCATCTCATCCGGATCGTTCAACTGCGCCTTTGTAATAACGGCAGTCGGCATTCCCAGCCTTTCTGCTCTCACCAAAGCATAGGCTTCGGGCTTGTTGCTGACCACCAATGCGCACTTCACCACTTCCGAACGCTCAAAATAACGGATCAGATTCTCGCAATTCGAGCCGCTTCCCGACACAAAGATAGCGATATTGACTTTCATCGAACTGTCTTTCATAAGCCTCAATCCAGATTATATCCGTAAGCCTTCATCGCTCTGTCGCTCTGTCGCCAGTCCTTATCGACTTTGACGAAGACTTCGAGGTAGATGCTCTTGCCAAAGAACTTCTCGAGGCTCTTGCGAGCTTCGGTTGAGACGCGCTTCAAGGCAACACCCTGATGCCCGATGATGATGCCCTTCTGACTCTCTCTTTCCACATAGATGACTGCATTGATGCGGATATTCCGGTCAGTCTCCTTGAACTGCTCGACAACGACTTCCACCGAGTAGGGTATCTCCTTATCATAATAAAGGAGTATCTTCTCTCGGATGATTTCAGTCACGAAGAAACGGGCAGGCTTGTCCGTCCATTGATCTTTATCAAAATAAGCAGGACTCTCGGGCAGGAGCTCCTGTATGCGCTTCAGGACGTTATCGATATTGAACTTGTGCAAGGCACTGATGGGAATGATTTCCGCCTCGGGCAAAGCCTCGTGCCAAAGCTCGACCTTCTCAGTCAAAGCCTTCTGGTCGCTGAGGTCTATCTTGTTGATAAGCACAAGGATAGGGGCTTTCTGCTTCTTTACCTTTTCGAGGAAATCGCTGTTCTTGTCGGGCGTTTCCACCATATCGGTGACGTAGAGCAAGATGTCGGCATCCTGCAAGGCACTCTCCGAGAACTGGAGCATCTGCTCTTGCAGTTTGTAGTTGGGTTTCAGAACACCTGGAGTATCGCTGAAACAGATCTGCATCTCAGGTGTATTCAGGATGCCCATAATGCGATGGCGAGTGGTCTGAGCCTTGAAAGTGGCAATGGAAATACGCTCCCCCACCAAAAGATTCATGAGGGTTGACTTCCCGACATTCGGGTTGCCTACGATATTAACGAAACCTGATTTATGCATTCTGGCGAAGCTTGTACCATTCTTCGCGAGTCATCAGCCCTTCCTTATAGAACTGTGCAGGCTCTTTGGCTGCTTCCTTCGCACCATCGTAACCCCATATCATATAGCTCGCGCCCCAAGTGAAGCCTGCACCGAAAGCAGTAAAGACAAGCTTGTCGCCTTTCTTGAGCTGTGGCTCGTACTCCCAAAGACAGAGTGGCAACGTGCCCCCAGAAGTGTTAGCCATGTGGTCGATGTTTATCATAATGTGGTCTTTCTCAATGCCTATACGTTGCGCAACGGAGACCTCGATGTTGATATTTGCCTGATGAGGAATGACCCAATCGATGTTCTCCTTCGTAAGGTTGTTGCGCTTTGTGATAGTCTTAACGGCAGATGTCATGTCAAGAACGGCATGCTTATATACTGCACGACCTTCCTGATAGACGAAGTGCTCTCGAGCATCTACAGTTTCATGACTCGGCATCTTAGCCGAACCGCCTGCAGCCATGTGAAGAGGCTGATAGCCCTTGCCGTCAACGCGATAGTAACCATCAATGAGACCGACTTCTTCCGTCGTAGCTTCCATCATGACGCAAGCAGCGCCATCACCAAAGATGGGACAGGAGTTGCGGTCTTCATAGTTGGTCATCGAACTCATGTGGTCGCCGCCACAGATAATGATACGCTTGTAGCGACCAGAACGGATATAGGCAGCGCCAGCCTCCATGCCGTAAAGGAAACTTGCGCAGGCTGCCTCCATGTCGTAGCCGAAAGCATTATTCAAACCGCAATTGCCAATAACGAGCGATGCGGTGGAGGGGAAATGATAGTCGGGCGTAGTAGTAGCACAGATAACAAGTTCTATGGAATCGGGATCTGCACCAGTCTTGCGAAGAAGCTGAGCGACGGCCCTCGTCATCATATACGACGTGCCGCTACCTTGTTCAGGCTTCAAGATATGGCGTGTCTTCACGCCGATTCTTTCCATGATCCACTCGTCGCTGGTATCCACAATCCGCGACATCTCCTCATTATCAAGGATATAGTCGGGCACATACCCGCCCACGCCGGTTATGACGGCATTTATCTTTTCCATTGGCATAATTGTGATTGGAGATTAGAGGCGAATCCCTAATCTCCAATCCTTACACGTTTAGTCTTAAGCTTCCTTTTCGATTGCGACCTTGCCGCGATAATAACCGCAAGCAGGACACACCGTGTGATAAATGTGGAACTCGCCGCAGTTGGGACAAACTGCCAATGCGGGAGCTACAGCCTTGTCGTGAGTTCTTCTCTTAAGGGTCCTTGTTTTGGACTGTCTTCTCTTTGGATGTGCCATTTTCTTATACTATTTATTGTTATGTAATATTTTTTTCAGTTCGTCCCAACGGGGGTCGCTGGGTGTTGCCTCATCTGACGTCTCGTTTGCCAATGCATGGGTGATGCGTTCGGGACACTTCCCGTCGGGATGAACATGCCTTATAGGAATCTGCAGAGCTGCAAACTCATAGATGTTCCAAGCCACGTCGATGAAGCCTTCCCTTTCCGGAACCGTCACCACATCGCCGTCGTCGGCAAAGTCATCGCCCATCTTGACACGCAACGTGCACAAGGCGTCGATGGGTTGGGACATGGGTTCGAGGCAGCGGTCGCACGTCACTTCCACCTCGCCCTTCAGCTGGAACTCCAACTCATAGGCGCCAGATGTCTGTTTCACCCGTAATGCAACATCGAGCAGACCCTGCTTGATTTCCGGTCCCTGAACGGCGGAGAAGAAGTCATTGCCTACCTTCCAATGGTACGACACAGTATCAGAGGAAAGGCCTTTCAAATCAACTTTATAACCGTCCAGTTTTCCCATCGGGCTGCAAAATTACTAAAAAAATCAATTACTTGTGCAACTTTGGCACGAAAAAAATGCCGAATTAGCGCTTTTTGAGTTCAACACGGAAGGTTGTACCCTTTCCAATTTCGGAATTCTTCACAAAAATGCGTCCGTTGTGATACTCCTCGACGATACGTTTGGCCAGCGAAAGTCCAAGTCCCCATCCACGCTCTTTAGTCGTATAGCCAGGAGTGAAGACGGAGCTGAAACGCTTCTTGGGGATGCCTTTACCTGTGTCACTTACCTCTACGCTGATGCAATCCGGCTCTTCTTTTGCCGTCAGCGTGATGCTTCCCTTGCCTTCCATCGCATCGATGGCGTTCTTGCAGAGGTTCTCTATCACCCATTCGAACAAAGGAGCGCTGACGGGAGCTATGAGAGGTTCTGCAGGCAGGTTGCAGTTCATCGTGATGCGATTGCTGGTGCGACGGCTTATGTATTGCATCACATTATTAAGCACCTCGTTGAGGTTCTCGGGTTTCGGTTCCGGCTGAGAGCCTATCTTGCTGAATCTCTCTGCAATACGTTGCAGACGCTTGATGTCCTTTCCCATTTCTGGAAGCAGTTCGTCGTTGGGGTAATTCTCCTGAAGGACTTCGTGCCAAGCCATGAGGCTGCTGATGGGCGTGCCCAACTGATGAGCCGTCTCTTTGCTCAAGCCTACCCAAACCTTGTTCTGCTCTGCTCTTTTACTGCTCAGCAGCGCAAAGATGGCGACGACAACGAAGATGAGCACAACGCCGAGCTGGACGTAGGGCCACCATGCCAGACGCGTCAGGATGAGACTGTCGGCATAGCAGATCTCCATGTAATCGTTGTCGCCGAAGTTGATGCGGATAGCTCTTCCCGCCTGTTTCATGGATTGTGCGCTATGCAAGACCAAGGAGTCGAGCGAAGCGGGAGAGGCTGCAGAAACCTCCATGTTGCGATAGTCCTGCACTCGTCCTCCACTGTCGAGCACGACGACGGGAATGGTGTTGTTCGAGTTGAGCACCGTCCAGACTAGTGTAAGGTCTGTCGTTTCGTCTGCGTTATTCAGCGAGCGCATCGCTTCCGCCCAAATCTCCATTTTCCTCTGCTCTTCCACCTTGAGGTCTCGGACAAGGAAATTAGAGACAACGAGCGACGCCACGCTAAGCACAACAGCCAAGACAACCAAGATTATCTTAACCTGACGTATTCTGTTTATCCATTGCATACTTTATAATAACGGAAAGAAATGCCTGCTTATTGTATTGCGATTTAAGATTTTCTTCGTACCTTTGCGGCATGAAACGCTTCGACCTATACATTATTATATATATAGGACTCCTCTTGACGGGATGTCACGAATACCCTGCGCCTCCAGAAGAGCAACCTCGAGCAGAAGCGGAACGCACGGTCATCGTTTACATGGCAGCCGACAACTCGCTCACCCTTCAGGTCCGAGAGGACACGACGGAAATGGTGAGGAGCAAAGGCGCGATTCCCGAGGATGTCAACTTCATCATCTATCTCGATGACAGACAGCATAAGCCTGCCATTTATGAATTGTCTGCGAAGAAAGGGATGCGGCTATGGAAGCAATATCAAGAGGAGTTGTGCAGCACCAATGCCGATGTGATGCTCAATGTGCTTCATCAGATAGAGCACTTTTTCCCTGCCCGTCACTACGGCATCACGCTTTGGTCGCACGCTACAGGTTGGACTCCACGGCGAGACACCTTCGGAAAGGACGAGACGCACGGCACGATACAAGGAGAAGGTGAGATGGAGATTCCCGAACTCCGCAACGTGCTTGCCCATTTCCCCCAGTTCGACTACCTCTTCTTCGACGCTTGCTTTATGCAATGCATCGAGGTTGCCTACGAACTGCGCGACGTTACGCGTTGGATGATAGGCTCTCCTGCAGAGATTCCCGCTCCTGGAGCGCCTTATCACAGAATCGTGGAGTCGCTCTGCAAAGGAGATGTCGAGGGTATCGTCGAGGGCTATGACAGCGCCTACCCCCTTAGCAGCATCTACCCCGGCGTGTTGCTTTCCTGCATCGACTGCAGTGAACTTGACGCCCTTGCACAAATTACAGGACAGTTCTTGACGCCTTTCTATATGGAGCGCAGCCAACCCTCCGCTGAGGGCTTTCAGGTGTATTGTAACTTCCTGGACAAGTACACGAACTATTTCGACATGCGGACTACGATGTGCCGTCTGCTTTCCCAGGAGGATTATTCTGCCTGGATGGAGTATTTCGACAAGGCTGTTCCGCTGCGGACGTACTCTTCCACGAACAAATGGTTCAGCAACGGGTTGTGCGCCCATCCGTTCCTGAATGACCCCGAATGCTATGGCGGCGTCTCGATGTTTGTGCCTTTGAGTGTGTACGACGACTACGGATGGAACGCCGACTTCCAGAAGACTTCGTGGTACGAAGCTGCGGGTTGGGCCCAGACGGGCTGGTAACCTTACGGCTTTTCTACGGTTACGCTTATCAGCCCTGCTGCGTAGGGTGCAATCTCGTATTGGTTAAAGAGGAAGAGGAGGCTGTCGTCCTTTATCAGGAAATTGTTCGTCAGATAGAGGTCGCCCAGCATCGTGATGCCGGTTTTTTCCTGCAAGTCGGCCAGATCTTTTGCTTCCCAATCCTTGCAGAGCTGTTCTTCCATTGCTTTCAGCACAGGGTTCTCCTTCTCGGCTGGCACGAGGTCTCTGATGTTGAGCAGTTTGCCCGTCTTCTTGTCGAAGTTGAAATACGACACCACATAGCTGCCGTGAGCGCCTCCGAGGTAGCACGAGATGTTTGCCTGGTAGGAGAGGATGCTGTCGTTGCTGTTCTCTACAGGAGTGCCTTCCACATTGTAGTAGTACTGCAGGATGTCCCTGTATTCAGGTTCGTCTGCATACCTTTCGGCCAACTCTACTTTCCATTCCGCCTCGGTGCTGTCTGCGTAAGCCTGCATGGCTTCCTGGATGGTGGCGAAATCGCCTGTACAGATCACGCTGTCGCGAAGGACTTGCGCGAGGTTCTTTGCCAATTCGCTCTCGCCGTCCAAGGTGTCGAGGTTGAATTCGATGTGGTAACATTCCTCAGCACCCTCGGCAACGGGTTTTTCAATGCAGAGCGAGGCTTTTCCCCAAGAGGGTTCTGCCTGAGTTGTTTCGGTGGTTTTCCAGTCTTCGCATGCGCAGAAGAAGAAGAGTACTAAGGAAAGGGGGAAGAGAAGTTTTTTCATTTTGTCGTTCGGTTGTTTAGTTGTTTTATTTGCAGGCAAAATTAGCATTATTTTCCAAGAACGGCAAGAAATACATCCATTTTTCGTATATTTGCAGCAAAAGATGATCAGCTAAAGGTAAAACCGACATGAAAAGACTCTCCTTTCTTCTGCTTCTTGCTTGCTTGGGAAGCATGGCCGCAAAGGCACAGACAGAGCGCGCAATCGCCGACAAGGCCCTGTTCGAACTCAGGAAAGACATGCCCGACAAGACCGTCGCCATGAACCCCGTCACCGATTTCGACTGCCCCGACCCCTCGATAGTACAGATTGGCGAATGGTTCTACTGCTTCAAGACGGGCTTCCCCATCAAGATCTATCGGAGCCGCGACCTCTGCAACTGGACCTTCTACCGCGACATGTTCCCAGGTCCGAACCCTCACGACCCGTTTGGCGACGGCAAACTCGACCCCATGAAAACTGAGGCTGGGAAGCAGAACATCAACTTCTGGGCGCCAAGTCCGGCTCTCATCCAGGGCAAACTTGTCGTCTACCTGACCCTCTTCGTCTCGATGGAAAACGACCGGCAGGTAGTTCTCGTGGCTGACGACATAGACAGTCCTTTCCGCTATGCGAACACCCTGAACGTCGGCACCCCCGAGCACCCCACACCTCAAGACGGGCAGTATTTCCTCGACGACGACGGCAGGCACTATCTCGTCTACGGCGATGTGAACAGCAAGGGCAACTATATCCGCGAACTGGCGAAGGACGGCCTGAGCTACGCGCGAGGGAGCAAGCCCCATTACATCACGACAGCCTACGAGGGCGGCTACATCTGCAAGCACAACGGCCTGTACTACTTCTACTGCTCCAAGAACCACTTCAACAACTACGAGTACACCCTGTGTCTGAGCACTTCGAAGGATCTCTTCTCAGGTTGGAGCGAGCCCGAGCCCGTACTCACCTCTGAAAGTCCCGACGCGATACTGAACGGAGCAGGCCACAACGGCGAGATCATCACGGATCGGGCAGGCCGCATGTTCATGATCATGCACGCGCATTGCGAAGGGCTCATCCCGCGTCGAGGCGATTACCGTCCCCGGCCCATGATTCTGATGGAACTGAAGGACATCGACGGCCGCCTCTTCTTCGTCGACCACAAAGGCAACCCCACCAATCACCCCTGCTGGATTGTCAACCGTCCGCAGTTTTAGCCGCCCCCTTCGCGTGTGACGATTGCGATTTACTAGTGTGACGTTTGCAATTTACTAGTGTGACGTTTGCAATTTACTAGTGTGACGAGGGCGTTCATCTAGTGTGATGTTTTTGTGATTTTTAAGCGGAAAAAGTTGATTTTCGCACTGAAAAAGTGCATTTTCGAACAGAAAAAGTGTGATTTTCGCACTGAAAAAGTGCGTTTTGCGCAGAGAAAAGTGTCATTTTCGACTATGAGGTTGATGTTTTTTGACGGGGAGTGTGATGACAGAATGTTAAATGTTGCATAGTTGTGCAACAAAAAACACAGACTGTACCCCCCAGTGTCTATGGTCAATATTATCTATAGATAATATTGAAGAATAATTCTAGGGTATAGTCCCTTTTAAATGTAAACGATACATGCAACATTTTACATTTGCTCTGCTTAGTCTTGCTATTCCTTTGCACTTCAAAAGGATTGCCCGTCTTGGCACGAAATCCAGAACCCTCGAAAAACCCCTCTCTTTTGCCCCAGAATCGCTTCAAATGCCTCCGACGTACATTTATACCTCCGAGGCAAAAACTTGCGCTCTAATGTGCCTTAAAACGAGCCGTTAAAATTCTTTGAATTTTACCCTCACCGAAGTGACCGTTCCTAACATCCGAAGAAACGGACAAAATGATTGCCGATTTCGGATATTGTACGGGGAAGGATTAAACCTTTTTCCGTTTGGCGCGTCTTAGTTAATGTGATGAGTAAATGTGTGAAATATATCGCCTCGCTTTTGCTCCTGCTTGCTACCACCCTGATTCAGGCCCAGCAAAAGCAGGCGTTTTTACTTAATATACGCGGAACTGTCTTCGAGAACGAGAAGCTGCAACCGATGGAAGGGGCTACCGTGAAGCTCTACAACGAGCGCGACTCGATGATTACAGGCACCACTACGAAGCAGAACGGGCAGTTCCTCCTGCCAGGCATCCCCTCGGCTGTCTACTCGCTTCAGGTGTCGTTCATGGGATTCAAGACGCAGAAGTTCAAGCTGACACTCCCCCAAAAGTCGGGCAACTTCAAGGTGGCGGACATCATGATGCGCGAGGATGCGACGGTGATGGCTGAAACCGTAGTCGAGGGCAAACTGCCGGAAATGACAGTCGTCGACGACACGGTCGCTTACAACGCCGATGCCTTCAAGCTCCCAGAAGGCTCGATGGTGGAAGACCTCATCAAGAAACTGCCCGGCATCGTGCAGGACGAGAACGGAGGCTTCACCTTCAACGGCAAGACCATCAGTCAGATCCTTGTCGATGGAAAGGAATTCTTCGGCAACAACCGCAACCTGGTCCTGCAGAACCTGCCAGCCGAAATTGTCGACAAGGTGAAGGCTTATGACCGCAAGAGTGATATGGCCCGCATCACAGGCATCGACGACGGAAACGAAAGGACAGTACTCGACCTCGCCATCAAAAAGGACCGCAAGAAAGGTTTCTTCGGTAACGCAAACGGAACCTACGGCTCGCACGACCGATATCGCGGCCAACTGAACATGAACAGCTTCGTCGGAGAGCAGAAGTACAGCGGTTTCACCAATGCCGGAAACACTAATGGCAACGGCCTCTCGGACAACCAAAGCCTC
>JAGCFN010000058.1 GCA_017650085.1 Bacteroidaceae bacterium
CCTTCTGCAAAGATGTCGTCGACGATTTCTTGCGGCAGTTCGAACTCTTTTCTGAACTGTTCGAAGCTCGGATAAGCCTTCTTCAGCTTCTTCCGATTCTTGTCCATATACTTGAGGTTCGCGTTGATGATGATGCTTTTGGCGGACAATTCGCGATAGCATCTTGCAAACTTTGTAGTGTCGAGAGGAACGAAATAGTCAGGCATGATTCCACCTCCACCATAGACTGTGCGGCCTTTTCTAAGTGTCTGATAACGAAGGGAATCAGGGAAATGGATGCTGTCTTCGTTCGTCAGTTCGCCTTTATTATAGCGATTGATGACGTCTCGAGCATAGTCGAGGCTCTTTCCTTTCTCGTAGGGTTTCTGAATGCTACGGCCAGAAGGGGTGTAGTAGCGGGCTGTGGTGAGTCGGATCATACTTCCGTCTGGCATATCGAACGGGCGTTGGACGAGGCCTTTGCCAAAAGAACGGCGTCCCACAACGATGCCTCTGTCCTGATCTTGGATGGCTCCAGAAAGGATTTCGGCTGCCGAAGCGCTGTATTCATCAATCAAGACGGCCACTTTTCCCTCTTGGAAGCTGCCTCTACCTGAACTTCGGAACTCCTGGTTGGGCACGCTTCTGCCCTTTGTATAGACGATCATGTCGCCTTTTGGAAGGAATTCGCTTGCGATTTCGGCAGCTGCGTTGAGGAAGCCTCCTGAGTTCTGCTGCAGGTCTATGATGAGGTCTTGCATACCTTCGCCTTTCAACTTCTTGATAGCTTCAACCACTTCATTATGAGTTGTTTGCCCGAAGTTGTTGAAACGAATCAGTCCGATGGTAGGCGTCACCATATAAGCGGCATCGACCGAGTTGACAGGAATGCGGTCTCGCTTGACATTGAAGCGAAGCGTGTCCTGAATGCCCCGACGGACAACCCCTAGTCGAGCGATTGTCCCTTTAGGTCCGCGAAGCCGATGCATGATTTCCTCGCGGCTCATCTTCACGCCAGCAATGGCCGTATCGGCAACGCTGACGATGCGGTCTCCTGCCAAGATGCCCACTTTTTCGCTGGGACCTTTTGGGACAGGCTGTATGACGAGAAGCGTATCCTCCAGTATGTTGAACTGCACTCCGATGCCTTCGAAGGAACCTTCCAAGGGCTCTGTAAACTTCTTGGTGTCCGAAGCGTTCGTGTAGGCCGAGTGAGGGTCGAGTTTGGAGAGTATTCCGTTGATGGCGTCTTCTGTAAGTTTCTTAGAATCAACGCTGTCGACGTAGAAGTTGTTTATCATGAAACTTGCCATCACAAGCTTTTGCATATTCTTTTCCAGGTCGCTCATCTGGTTGTTGTTCGAGGGCGAATTGCCGAAGCGTATTTGTGCCGAAAGGCTCATTCCCACGAGGAAAGCGATGGCGGCTAATGTTGTTCTCTTCATTTTCGTGTGTGATATAAAGCGGTATGTTTGTGCGTTAGCGACGACAAAGTTACAAATAAGCGAGCAAAGAGCAAAGCGAAAAGACTTTTTTTTGCAGAAAAACCTTTCCCCCACCCTAACCTGGTTTGCAAACAACCCCAGTGTCGTTCCCAAACACCAAACGTGATGATTGCAAACGTCACACTAGTAAATTGCAATCGTCACACTAGTAAATTGCAATCGTCACACTAGTAAATTGCAAACATCACACTAGTAAATTGCAATCATAACACTATACGATTGCAAACGTAAAACGTTATGATTCGAATTGTCCCACATCAGGTTTTCCCACGACCTTAGCCTATTTCAAATGAAAGGCACGCCCCCCTTTCCTGAAGAGCGTGCCCTTGATTTCCGTATTGGCTGGAAAGTTGTTTCCTATTGCCCGCTTTCTTCGAGCATCTTGAAGAGTTTGTCGAGCTGCGGGGCCATGATGATTTCCGTTCGACGATTTCGAGCCTTGCCTTCAGTCGTGGTGTTGACATCGACAGGCTTGAACTCTCCCCTACCACAAGGCTGTATCTGCAAGGGATTCACACCATAAGTCTCAGTCAGGATACGCACGACACTCGTGGCTCGAATCACGCTGAGGTCCCAATTGTCCTGAAAGACAGGCGTTTTGATGGGCACATTATCCGTGTGACCTTCAATGTAAACATCGATGTCGGTCTGTCGGTTGAGCACGCCTGCAAGCTTGCCCAGAGCCTCCCTACCCTGCTCATTCACAATGGCTTTGCCCGATTCGAAGAGCAACTTGTCGCTCATCGCCACATAGACTTTGCCACCTTCTTCGCGAACGGTCAACTCGTCGCTGCTGAATCCAAGCAGAGCATCTTTCACACTCTTCAGCAGGTCTTTCACCTTTTGGTTTTGCTGGGCAATCATTTTCTGCAGTTCCGCGATAGTCTTTTCACGGTCCTTCAGGTTCGCACTCAGTTTCTGATTCTCATTCTGACCAGTTGCAACCAGTTGTTGATAGTTGCGAATACTGTTCTTGAGCAGAGTCGTGTCGTTCAACAGATTGTTTCGAAGTTCATCGAGGATCGCATAATCGGTTCTGGTCATTCCAAGCAATTCGGCCAGGCTGTCACGACTGTAGAGAGCAGCCAACCTTCCTGCTTCGGCAATCTCGAACTTCTTTTTGCTAACCACGCAAGATGAGAGCAGCATACAAGCCACTCCAAGCATCAAAATACTTCTTTTTTTCATCTTTTTTTCTATTTTGAAAAATTTCCTGTTCGCTATTTTGTGGTTTAAATCTTTCTGTTCCAAGAGTTTATCCTCAAAATTGGCTTCTGAGAATCGTTTCTTTTCGTCCGCCCTACCCTAAGGCTTCAAATAATCGATTCTCAAGCGGTCAAAATGTTCCAAACTCTCGCACCTTCTCTTGTTTTGGCATTTCGTCAGAAGAACTTCACCTCTTCGCCAACCACTTCGCTCAACAACAGATTTGCCAATCTGCTTGTCCCAAGTCGAAGCCATTGGTTGGTAAGCCACTTCTCGCCAAGCACCTCTTTCACTATTGTATAGTAGACGAGAGCATCATGAACCGTGTTAAGACCTCCAGCAGGCTTGAAGCCGATTTGTATTCCAGTCTTGTCGTAGTACTCTTTTATTGCTTGACACATGACATAGGCAGCTTCTGGAGTGGCTGCAGGCTTCTCCTTTCCTGTGCTTGTCTTAATGTAATCTGCTCCAGCATACATCGCCAAAAGACTCGCTTTCTTGATGTCCGAAGCGCTTGGAAGCAAGCCTGTTTCGAGGATGACCTTCATCTTCTTGTCTCCGCAAATTGCCTTCAATTCGCTGATTTCATCGCAAAGAGTCTCGTAGTCGCCACTCAAGTACTTGCCCACACTCATGACTATGTCAATCTCTGTCGCGCCATCTTTCAGGGCAAGAGCAGTCTCGACGGTCTTTATCTCTATCAAGGCTTGTGAAGATGGGAAGCTTCCACTCACGCAAGCTACTTCAACACCCTCAACCTCAAGGCTTTGGCTCACGATTTTTGCAAAGCAAGGATAGACGCAAATGGTAGCGATGTGTGGTAATTCAGGATAGGCATCTTCGAACTGATTCACCTTTTCTGTGAACGCCAACACACTCTCTTCGCTATCGGTTGTCTTGAGTGTTGTGAGCTCTACGCTGCCCATCAGGAACTTCTTGACTGCCAGAGTGTCGTTCTCAGGCACTTTCTTCTCGATGATTTCAGCAACTTTAGCTGCTATCTCGCTGTCTTTCAGGTCAGTATTGTACTGCGAAAGCATCTGGTCGTATTTGCTTTTTTCGATTGTTTCCATGTTATTAATGTTAGATGTTGTTCTTTTGTTTTGACGGTTTTATCGTTGTTTGAGTTTAATGTTGTTCTGTTTTCTTAACAGTTTTAATGTTTCTTTAGCTTTGTGTTAGCCTTGTGTCTGTCCTTGTCTCGAGTGGTCTTCTTCTCAATGCTGGCTTCCAAAGCAGCTGTCAAATCGACTCCCGTTTGGTTTGCCAGGCAGATAAGCACCCAAAGCACATCAGCCATCTCTTCGCTAACGTCTTGACTTTCACCCTCTTTGAACGACTGTTCGCCATACTTTCGGGCAATTACGCGAGCCAACTCCCCTACCTCTTCAGTCAGACAAGCCATGTTGGTCAGCTCGTTGAAGTAGCGTACACCATATGTCTTAATCCATTGATCTACACGATCTTGCGCTTCTCGTATCGTCATATTCCCTTATTCCTTATTCTTTGTATCCATGCAAATCGTTACAGGTCCGTCGTTGATGAGTTCAACTTGCATTTCTGCTCCAAAGATTCCTTTACCCACTTGTTTGCCAAGACCTTCGCTGAGAACTTCTAAGAAGCGTTCGTACATGGGTACTGCATGCTCGTGTCCTGCAGCCCTTATCCAGCTAGGACGGTTCCCTTTCTTGTAGCTTGCCATCAATGTGAACTGGCTCACCACAATTATCTCCCCGTCTATATCCATAATGCTGCGATTCATGACGCCTTCTTCATCATCGAAGATCCTCAGTCCCAGCACTTTATGGCATAGCCATTGGATGTCTTCTTCTGCATCTGTCACCTCTATTCCAAGCAATAGCAGCAGCCCTTGCCCTATCGTTGAAACAGCCTTGCCATCAACGCTGACACTCGCTTTCTTCACTCTTTGGATGACTGTTCTCATCTTTCTTCTGATTGTGTTCTCCCCTACTCTATTCCTTATTATATCGTGCAAAGCTACGACTTTTCGTTCGCATCTGCAAGCGAATCCTTCAAAATCTTTGCTTTCGAGGCTCCAATCACAGCTGCAAGTTCGCTCTCGTCTGCTTCTTTAATGCGTTTTACGCTGTGCCATTTGCGAAGGAGCAATTCCTTTGTCTTTGGTCCGATACCAGGAATGTTGTCCAAAATGCTTGCAACCTGGTGTTTGCTGCGTTTGTCGCGATGGAATGTGATTGCGAATCTGTGCACTTCATCCTGTATTTGTGTAAGCAAACGGAACAGCGAAGAATCCGTTTTCATTGCTATTATTTGCGCAGGAAAGCCGTAAAGCAGTTCGTTAGTCCTGTGTTTGTCGTCCTTTGCAAGACCTGCAATCGGTATAGATAGCTGCAGTTCTTCTTCGACAACCTTGCGTACGACTTCCATCTGACCTCGTCCTCCATCCGTTATTATCAAGTCGGGTAGGGGCTTTTCCTCTTCCATCATACGGCTGTAACGACGCCTAACGACCTCTTGCATACTGGCATAATCGTCTGGTCCGACAACCGTTTTGATGTTGTATTTGCGGTAATCTTGCTTGCTGGGTTTGCATTTCTTGAAAACGACACAGCCCGCTACTGCATCCGTTCCACTTATATTTGAGTTGTCAAAGCATTCAATTTGCATCGGTAGGGTAGGGAGCTTAAGTGCTTCCTGCAGTTCCTTCATCAAACGTACTTGCTTTTGCTCAGGATTCAGCTTGTCGCTTTGACTGATTCTATCCTTTTTATATTGCAAAACATTCAGCTTAGAAAGCTCCAGAAGTTTCTTCTTGTCTCCCTTCTGGGGCACTGTAACTGTAACATCTGACCCTAAGTGTTCCACGAGGAACGGTACTATAACTTCCTTACTTTCACTATTATAGCGCTGTCGCATCTCAACAATTCCTGCAGCCAGAAGTTCCTCATCACTCTCGTCCAAACGCTTGGCATACTCGAACGTAAAGGCTTGGGTGATGCAACCATTAGTGACATGAAGGTAGTTGATGTATGCAACCTTTTCACTATTCTCGATATTGAAGACATCAATGTTGTGAAGCGTGTTGCTTACGACCTCGCTTTTGCTGCGATAATTCTCGAGAAGAAGGTATTTGCGCTTTATCGCTTCAGCCTCTTCGAACTCCAGTTTTTCCGCATGTTCCTGCATTCGTTGGAGCATTTGACGTTCCAACTGAGCTGTGTTTCCTTTGAGTATCTCCTTTGCTTCGGCAATGTA
Organism: Bacteroidaceae bacterium; assembly: GCA_017650085.1. Taxonomy (GTDB): domain Bacteria; phylum Bacteroidota; class Bacteroidia; order Bacteroidales; family Bacteroidaceae; genus Physcousia. Next base: position 5,928 of record JAGCFN010000058.1, read on the forward strand.
TTCCATGTATTCATCGTGGCTCTGACGCAATGTACATGGGGCTTTGCAGTTCTTTATGTGGTATTCGAGACACTCTTTATGTTTGTGTTTTTCAATGGTTTCCTTGGTAATGTTTTCTCTGCAACGCCTTAAAGGATAGAGTTTTCCGATGAGTTCAAGCAGCAGATACATGGTAGGAACGTGACTGTAAGGTCCGAAATAGGTTCCTAAACGCTTGTTTATTTTGCGAGTTTGGAAGATTCTAGGCAAGTATTCATTCGTTACAACGATGCTTGGATACGTTTTTCCGTCCTTGAGAAGAATGTTATAGCGGGGAGACCATTGTTTGATGAGGTTGTTTTCGAGCAGTAGTGCATCTTCCTCCGTCTTGACTACTATGTACTTGATATCGTGTATCTTAGACACAAGAATAGCAGTTTTTCTGCTATCGTGTTCTTTCGAGAAATAAGAGTAAACGCGTCGCTTCAGGTTTTTAGCCTTTCCTACATAGATGATTATGCCAGTTTCATCGAGATACTGGTAACATCCTGGGCATTCTGGCAAATTGCTTACAATGCCCATCAAATAGGTTCTGAGCTTGTCCTTTTCTTCCTTTCCCATTTAATGTCTGCAGTTACGATGGCAAACATAACGTGGAATGTTTTACATCTTATATCTTTAAGAGAGTAGTCATCTCCACATCTTTGTCGAAAACAGCCCTTCCGTTCAGTCCTTCGATGGTCAGTTCGATGATGAAGTTGATGTATATCTTCTTGGGATTGAACTGCTTAACAAGATTGTAGGCTGCTTTCATGCTACCTCCTGTAGCGAGAAGATCATCATGCAAGAGTACAACATCTTTTTCATCAATTGCATCTGTGTGAATCTCGATGGTATCCTTGCCGTACTCCTTCATGTAGCTTTCCTGACGCGTTTCTGCTGGCAGTTTGCCAGGCTTGCGACACATCACGAACCCTGCTCCCAACTTAACTGCAAGAGCGGCACCAACCACAAAGCCTCGACTCTCGATGCCCACCACCTTTGTTATGCCTTTGTCTTTGTAAAGGTCGTACAATTCGTTGACCATTATCTTCAGACATTTTGCATTCTTATATAGTGTGCTAACGTCCTTGAACTGTATTCCAGGAACAGGAAAATCTGGCACATTTCGCAGGTTTTTCAGTAGTATTTCGTTATTCATATTCAATATGTTATGTATTGTTTTGTGCAATTGTTTCACGTGAAACTTATCTGTTCATCATTACCAGCAAGACGTTGATGTCGCTGGGGCTCACTCCAGGGATTCGGCTGGCCTGTGCCATCGTCTCAGGATCTATTTTAGTGAGCTTCTGACGGGCTTCTGTGCTGAGCGATTTGATGTCCTCGTAGTTGAAACGTCCCTTGATGCGGATGTTCTCGAGGCGTTGAATCTTCTCCGCTATCTCCTTTTCCCTGCGTATGTATCCGCTGTACTTCATGCGAACTTCTGCAGCCTCGATGATTTCTTCGCGACGGTCTTTGATGCTGTTCAGTTTGTCGGATAGGGTAGGGATGAGGATTGCGAGGTTCGACAGATTGAGTTGTGGCCGCATTACTAGGTCGATGAGTTTGCAACCTCGCTGCAGTTCCTCGCTTCCAAGAGCTTTCAATCCAGGATTGATAAGTGCTGCTTTCACACTAAATGAGTTGCAGAACTCTTCTATCTCATTGATTGTCTGTTTCTTGCGTAACCAATGTTCGTATCTTTCTCGACTGGCCAAGCCCATTTCGTAGCTGCGTTCTGTGAGTCGAGCATCCGCATCATCTTGGCGAAGAAGGATGCGATATTCGGCCCTCGAAGTGAACATTCTGTAGGGCTCATCCACTCCTTTCGTAACGAGATCATCAATCAAGACACCAATATAGGATTCGTCTCTTCGCATCACAAACGGTTCTTGTCCAGCAAGTTTGCGAGCCGCATTAACGCCTGCCACAAGTCCTTGTCCTGCAGCTTCCTCGTAACCAGTCGTTCCATTCACTTGCCCAGCCATAAACAGACCATCGACAATTTTCGATTCCAACGAGTGTCGAAGCTGAGTTGGATCAAAGTAATCGTACTCGATAGCATAGCCTGGACGATAAACTTGCAGGTTGCGGAAGGCAGGAATCAGTTTCAGAGCCTCAATTTGGGCGTCGATAGGGAGCGAACTCGAAAAGCCGTTCAGGTAATATTCGTTCGTTGAAGTGCCTTCTGGCTCCAGAAATAGCTGATGCTCAGTGCGTTGAGAGAAGGTGACAAGCTTTGTCTCGATACTCGGACAATAACGCGGCCCTATGCTTTGAATCTGCCCGTTATAGAGGGGAGAGTCGGGTAGGGCAGCACGAAGTCTGTCGTGAACTTGCTCGTTTGTATAGGTAATCCAGCAGGGCAACTGCGGCAACTGACGAGGTTCGCCCATATACGAGAACTTGTGGAAATCCTGTTCTCCTTCTTGTTCCTGCATCAAAGAGAAATCCACAGAACGCCCATCGATGCGAACAGGCGTTCCAGTCTTCATTCTGCCGACCGTAATTCCCTGAGCTGCAATACTTTCCGAGAGATGCAGGCTCGGCAGTTCTGCACAACGACCACCAGGAATCTGGGTGCGTCCGATATGCATCAATCCGTTGAGGAAAGTGCCGGCTGTGATGATGACGCAAGGCGCTTTGAAAATCACTCCCAGCATAGTTCGCAAACCACTAACGTGACATTTGCAATCGTCGCGTTTGACGTTTGCAATCGTCGCGTTTGACGTTTGAGTTTTATCTGTTAGTAGTTCTACGACTTGGTCTTGCCAGATGGAAAGGTTGGGTGTGTTCTCGAGCACTTCTCGCCAAGCCCAAATGAATTTTCCCCTGTCGCATTGTGCGCGAGGGCTCCACATAGCAGGTCCTTTCGAACGGTTGAGCATTCGGAACTGAATGGCAGTTGCGTCTGTCACCTCGCCTGTATGGCCTCCCAGAGCGTCTATCTCCCTGACAATCTGTCCTTTAGCAATGCCTCCGATGGCAGGATTGCACGACATTTGCGCAATCTTGTTCATATCCATCGTAATGAGACAAGTCTTTGCGCCAAGCTTTGCTGCGGCTGTTGCAGCCTCGCATCCAGCATGCCCAGCGCCGACTACTACGACATCGAATTTAAGCTCCATCTGCTCTTTCGCACGTTTATTTAGGTACAAAAGTAGTCAATTCTTGCAACATTTCCTTGAAAAAGTTGCGCATTTAACCTTTTTTGTGTAATTTTGTCTCCGTATTATACCTAAAATAAGGTACGCGCGCAAAGATAACCAACAACTAAACATAACTTAATTCATTATTTCTATGTGGTTAATTAATTCATCAATCGGCAGGAAAGTAGTGATGTCTGTAACCGGCATCGCGCTTGTCCTGTTCCTGACGTTCCATGCGTCAATGAATGTTGTGGCACTCATCAGCGAGGAAGGCTACAACTGGATTTGTGAGATGCTGGGAGCCAACTGGTATGCCGTAGCTGCAACTGTTGGTCTGGCAGGCCTTGTGGCCATTCACTTCATCTATGCTTTCTGGCTGACTTTCCAGAACTGGAAGGCTCGCGGCAACAACAAGTATGCTGTGACCGACAAACCCGAAAAGGTAGAGTGGGCCAGCCAGAACATGCTCGCTCTCGGCATTATCATCTGCTTGGGCCTGTGTCTGCACCTCTACAACTTCTGGTGGAACATGATGGCCACCGATTTGGGTATGAACGCAGGAAATGGCATTGGTGCTGCTGACGGCGTGGGTCAGATCAAGGCTGTCTTTGCCAATCCCATCTATTCGTGCCTCTATCTTGTATGGCTTTGTGCTTTGTGGTTCCACCTGACACACGGCATCTGGAGCGCTATGCAGACGCTTGGAGTAAGTGGCAAAGTGTGGTTCAATCGTTGGCGTTGCATCGGTAACATCTACGCAACCATCGTTGTTCTGATGTTTGCTGCCGTAGTTGTCGTATTTGCTCTGCAAGGTATGGGCTGCTGCGGAAGTTGCGGTGCCTGATAATTATGAATTGTGAATTACGAATTAATAATTGACATAAGTTATGGCAAAAGTATTAGATTCTAAGATTCCCGCAGGTCCAGTGCCTGAAAAGTGGAAAGAATATAAAGCTCACCAGCGTCTGGTGAACCCGAAGAACAAGCTGAAACTCGACGTCATCGTAGTCGGCACAGGCCTTGCTGGAGCAAGTGCTGCCGCTTCCCTTGCCGAGATGGGCTTCAATGTATATAACTTCTGCATTCAGGACTCACCCCGTCGTGCTCACTCTATCGCAGCTCAGGGTGGTATCAATGCAGCCAAGAACTATCAGAACGATGGCGACTCGGTTTATCGTCTCTTCTATGATACGGTGAAAGGTGGTGACGATCGTGCTCGCGAAGCAAACGTTTACCGCTTGGCAGAAGTGTCGAACAACATCATCGACCAGTGCGTAGCACAAGGTGTTCCCTTTGCTCGCGAGTATGGTGGCATGTTGGCAAATCGTTCATTTGGTGGCGCTCAGGTAAGCCGTACTTTCTATGCAAAGGGACAGACTGGCCAGCAGCTTCTTCTTGGTGCTTATTCTTCTTTGAGCAAGGAAGTTCAAAGAGGCAAAGTGAAGCTCTTCACCCGTTATGAGATGGAGGATGTTGTGATTGTTGACGGCAGAGCTCGTGGCATCATTGCCAAGAACCTCGTGACTGGCAAGCTGGAGCGCTTCTCTGCAAACGCAGTTGTAATCGCAACTGGCGGCTACGGCAACACCTATTTCCTCTCGACAAATGCTATGGGTTGTAACTGCACGGCTGCCGTTCAGTGCTTCCGCAAAGGCGCTATGATGGCTAATCCTTCGTACGTTC
>JAGCFN010000059.1 GCA_017650085.1 Bacteroidaceae bacterium
AAGAAAACTGAGTGGAAGGACGGCAAGCAGGTTGATACCGACGAGGATAACATAATAAATAATGTAGAGCCTTTGTGGGCAAAGAAGCCTGCCGACCTGAAGGACGAGGACTACAAGGAGTTCTACCGTCACCTCTTCCCGATGGCCGACGAGCCGCTCTTCTGGATTCACCTCAATGTCGATTATCCCTTCAACCTGACTGGCATCCTCTACTTCCCGAAGATAAAGAACAACCTCGACATCCAGCGCAACAAGATTCAGCTCTATTGCAACCAGGTCTTCGTGACCGACGCTGTAGAAGGCATCGTGCCCGAGTTCCTGACACTTCTGCATGGCGTCATCGACTCGCCCGACATCCCTTTGAATGTCAGCAGGAGTTATCTGCAGAGCGACGCAAACGTCAAGAAGATAAGCAGTTACATCACAAAGAAGGTGAGCGACCGCCTGGCCTCTATCTTCAAGAACGAGCGCGAGGACTTTGAAAAGAAGTGGGACGACATCAAGATTTTCATCCATTATGGACTCCTGACCGAAGAAGACTACTTCGACAAGGCAAAGGCTTACTTCCTCCTCAAAGACACCGAAGGCAAACACTACACCCTCGACGAATACCAAGCCCTCATCAAGGACCAGCAGACAAACAAAGACGGCCAGCTCGTCTATCTCTATGCCAACGACCCTGATGCTCAATACACCTACATCGACGCTGCCAAACAGAAGGGCTACAACGTCCTGCTCATGAACGGTCAGCTCGATGCACCACTGGTCGGAATGCTGGAAAGGAAGCTGGAGAAGACAAGCTTTACAAGGGTTGATGCCGACGTCATAGACCGCCTCATTCAGAAGGAAGAGACAAAGCGCGAGAAACTTGAGGCAGAGAGGTCGGACAAGCTCTCCATAGTCTTCCGTTCGCAAGCGCCCAAGACAGAGAAGGTGGACTTCAACGTCGAAGCTCAGGCTCTTGGCGAAGACCAGTTGCCCGTCATGATGACTCAGAGCGAGTACATGCGAAGGATGAAAGAAATGGCACGCTTGCAGCCAGGCATGGCTTTCTATGGCGAGATGCCTGATATGTATAACATCGTGCTCAATACCGACTCTCCGCTCATCCGCGAAGTACTCGAGGATTGTGAAAAGAGTACCGAAGAAGCCCTCAAACCCATCGAAGCCGAGCTAAGAGGCCTCAATGCCCGACAGGCTGTGCTTCGTCAGGAACAGGACAAGAAGAAGCCCGAAGAGATTACGCAGGAAGAGAAGGACGACCTGAAGAAGTGTGGCGAAGACATCCGAGCAGAGCAACAAAAGCGCGACGATGTGCTCAAGAACTATGCCGGAGGCAACGACCGCGTGCACCAGCTCATCGACTTGGCTCTCTTGCAGAACGGCCTCTTGAAGGGCGAAGCACTTACCCGTTTCGTCAAGCGTAGCGTGGAGATGATTAAGTAATAAGAAAGGCAAAAGAGAATGGAGCGCAAGCAAACTATCCACGCATCGATGCCAAACTACTAGTGTATAAATCGTGATTTACTAGTGTATCGTTTGCGATTTACTAGTGTATCGTTTTCCGACGACTCGTGGATAGCACGCAGGCCTTTCAGGCTAAACTCCCCAAACTTCAGTCGTATTATTGCTATCTGCCAGATATGAGTCAATTGAAGACTAAGGTCGGGTTCCTTGCTGGGATCCGGCCTTTTTCTTTACCTTTATTTTACCACTTTTCTTCTCGCCCCATTAAACTTTTGCCCTCTTTTGGGGTCTTAATAAAAGCAATTACATACAAAAGATATCATTATGCATCGTTTTCTCATTCTTTTCCTCACTCTTCACGCCACCCTTTCCGTTTTTGCAGAGGGCATAACACAGTATGTCAATCCCTTTATGGGCACTACGACGCTTTGGACACCCGAGGAACTGGGTTTTGTGCCCAAGCCGGGCGAACGGCAATGGGGAGCTGAGACGTTCCCCGGTGCCGCCTTGCCAAACGCTATGGTGCAGCTGACGCCTGTCACTCAGTATCGTTCTGGCTCCGGTTACCAGTACGAAGACTCGCTCATTTACGGCTTTGCGCATACAAGCAAAGGGCATTGGAACCTCCTCCACCTGCCCATCCTGCCCATCACGGAAGAAGGTAAGCCGTCGCCTCAAAGCTATGCATCAGGCTACCATCACGACAGGGAAGAGGCTCATCCCGGCTATTATAGCGTCCGGCTTGACAGATACAATGTGAATGCGGAGCTGACCACGACGCTTCGTTGCGGCTATCATCGCTACACTTTCCGAAAAGGCGACCACAAAGGTTTGCTTATCGACATTGCCCGCTCAAACAATATGCCGCGAAGAT
>JAGCFN010000060.1 GCA_017650085.1 Bacteroidaceae bacterium
ATGAGTCACTCAGCACTCATCAGGTTGTATACCCTTGAAAATCTTTCCGTTAAGTACAAAACCTGACGAGTGATGAGTGTTTTTGATTTCTCGCAATTTTTCTAATAGAAATAATTTTCTGCCGATTGGTTGCGCCTCTATTGTTTTTATTTTATCCCCAGCAGCTTGTGCGTCTGCAACGAAAGCGACCACTTGGGATGCTCTAAAATGTAGGCAATTGTGTCGCGAAGGATGATGCGATTGCGCATCTCGTCGCCAGTGTCTAGGGGTTGGAGGTAGAGCCGAAGCCCTCTTCCTTCTCCCCCAAAGGGGAATGATTCGAGGAAGCGCTCGGGATCGTCGTCTATTCCTTTATATAATACTTTCAGTTCATCAACATGAAGCCTCCCTCCTTGGGGGGAGGTTTGGAGGGGGGCTCTTTTTGGCGAGCATGTCACCCAGTCGATGCCCTGAGGAAGCGGCAAGGTTCCGTTCGTCTCGACCTGAATGAAGAAGCCTGCTTCGTGCAGTTTATCGACAAGGGACTGTGTGAGCTGCAAGGCTGGTTCGCCACCCGTAACGACGATGTGACGGGGCTTCTCGCGACTCGCCTCCTCGACAATCTCGTCCTCGCTCATCTCCCGGAATGCCTGATGATTGGTGTCGCAGAAGGGACACTGCAGGTTGCATCCGGACAGGCGGAGGAAGAAGGCAGGAGTGCCTGTGAAGTGCCCCTCGCCTTGTAGCGAAATGAAAGTCTCGTTAACCCTCATCCTCTTCGTAGGTTGCCATGTTGCCCTCCGTCTCCTGAACATCCACGCGATAGCACTCGGGGAGCTGGTCACAAATCCACTTGGCGATGTTCTCGGCCGTGGGGTTGCAGGGAAGCACCTCGTTGAGGTTCGCATGGTCCAACTGCGACTCGATACGCTCCTTGATGAGCTTGAAGTCGACCACCATGCCGTCCTTGTTGAGCTCGCGCGCCTTGCAGTAGACCACAATAGTCCAGTTGTGTCCGTGAAGCTGGCTGCACGAACTGGGATAGGACAGTTCCAGCCGATGGCTGGCAGATATAACCAATCTCTTGCTGATATAATACATAAGCGTTATTTTTTTGCAAAGGTACAAAGATATTAAGAATTAAGAAGTAAGAATTAAGAATTATTTTGTATCTTTGCACCTCGAAAGAATTCAGACAGGTAAAAAGATTGGTTATGAGGAAACTGAAAGAACATGAAATCGCAGCCCTCGAAGCGCAGGGTTGCACAGCAGAAGATTGGGATAACATTCAGGTGGCGGACGATTTCTCTGCCGACTATGTACGGAATACGGACTTCTATGGCGAGGTGACGCTCGGCTCGTTCAACAAGACGATAGAGATAAGCGAAGGGTTCGTCAAGCACAGTGGCATCTGCCGCGCTACCCTACGCAACTGCATCATCGGCAACGACTGCTTCATCGAAGATGTCGCCTGCATCAACACGACTCCAGGCGCCTCCTTCGGCGAAGGGTGCGTCATTCCGGTCCTCAACGAGGTGGGCGACGGAAATGTCATGATATTCGACGGTCTGAACTCGCAGCTTGCCTCCCTGATGGTCAAATACGAGCAGGACAAGGAATTCACCGGCATCGTGCGGAAACTCATCAGGAAGAGCATCGCAGACCACAGCCTGGCCGTCACCACCATCGGCAACGATGTGCGCATCACCTCCACCCACGACATCACGAACTGTCACATCAGTGACGGTTGCATCATCGATGGGGCCCTACGCCTTCGCGACTGCACGTTGAAAAGCATATCTGGCGCCATCGTCACAATCGGAGTCGGCGTCATCTGCCAGAACTCGGTCATCTACAACGGGTCGAGCATCACCAACGCCTGCAAACTCGAGAACTGCTTCGTAGGCGAGGCCTGCAAGATAACGGACGGCTTCACTGCCGAGAACAGCCTCTTCTTCGCCAATTGTTATATGAGCAACGGCGAGGCTTGTGCCGCTTTCTGCGGTCCTTTCTCCGCCTCTCACCACAAGAGTTCGCTACTCATAGGCGGTATGTTCTCCTTCTACAATGCAGGCTCGGGCACAAACTTCTCGAATCATGCCTACAAAATGGGCCCGATGCATTGGGGCGTGCTCGAGCGCGGCACGAAGACTGCCAGCGGAAGTTATGTCCTGCTGCCTGCCAGGATAGGCACCTTCAGTGTCTGCTTCGGCAAACTCATGCACCACCCCGACACGCACAAACTGCCCTTCTCGTACCTCATCGCATACGGCGACGACATGTACCTCGTGCCAGGTCGAAACCTCACTACTGTCGGCCTTTATCGCGACATTCGCAAATGGCCCAAACGCGACAAGCGACACGACCGCGGCAAGAACTCCATCGTCAACTTCGACTGGCTCTCCCCCTTCTCTGTCGGAGGCATAATGGTTGCAAAAAGAACGCTCGAGCTGCTTCAAGAGGCATCTGGAGACGTTGCCACCTACAACTTCCACGACTATGTCATCAAGAACTCTTCGCTCAAGAAAGGCATCAAATACTACGACATCGCCCTCAGAATCTATATGGGAGCAGTCATGAAGCGACATCGGCTGGAACGCCCCGCATCGTCTGTCGGCACAGGGAAATGGAGCGACCTAAGCGGCTTGCTTATTCCCTTGAGCGAAGAACAACGCATCGTCGCAGCCATAAAGGACGGCTCGCTCGACAACATTCATGACATCCGCGAAGAGTTTGTTCGCGCCAACGACAACTATGCCGAATACAGATGGGCTTGGAGCTATCGCCTCATCTGCGAATACTATGGCATAGACGAAATAACGGAGGAGACTGCAAAACGCGTTCACGAGGACTATGTGACGGCCCGTCGCGCCTGGATTGCAGAGATACGAAAGGATGCGCTGAAGGAGTTCGAGCTTGGCGACATTGACCAGAGCGTTCTCGACGACTTCATGGCTCAGCTCGACCAGGAGACGGACTGGGAGAACCTGAGGTACGACATGTAGTCGCAGCCTATCTCTTCCTCAATTCCCAAAAAGCTATTGCGGCAGCATTCCCCACATTCAGGCTGTCCACGCCATGATGCATGGGAATCTTCACAACAAGGTCCGAGGCATCGATAATGGCTTCGGGCAAACCATCGCCTTCTGTCCCCATGATGAGGGCCAGGCGTTCTGTCTGCTTGAGCTGCTGGTCATCAATGTTGACATCGTCCTTCCTGAGCGCCATCGCAGCTGTCGTGAAGCCCATATCTCTCAACTTGTGCACAGTTCCGGCAGGTGTTCCGTCTTCTGCATCGAGCCAAGTCCAAGGCACGAGAAAAACACTTCCCATCGAGACGCGAACAGCCCTGCGATTCAACGGGTCACACGAATCGCGCGTCATCAGCAGGGCATCTATGCCGAGAGCTGCTGCTGAACGGAAGATGGCACCCACATTTGTCGTATCGCAGACACCATGAAGGACAACAATCCGACGAGCCTCCTTGCACACCTCTTCGGGCGAAAGCGGCTTTGGTCTGCGCATGGCACAAAGCACACCACGAGTCAGAGTGTAGCCCGTCAGCTGTGCCAAGAGTTCCCGACTGCCTGTATAGACGGGCATATCCTCAGGACATCTTTCTATTATACCACTTGCATCACCCTGGATATGCTTTTGTTCACAGAGCAAGGAGACTGGCTCGAAACCTGCATCCAGAGCGACATTGATGACTTTCGGGCTTTCGGCAATGAAGAGTCCTTTCTCCGGCTCGAGTCTGTTGCGCAGTTGGGCTTCCGTTAGCGTGCTGTATGCCTCAAGTTCCGGGGCTTCCAAAGAGGTTATTTCCTTCAGCTTCATCTCTTGAATACCTTCTTTCCATTAACGATAAAGATGCCCCGACGAAGGTCACGACCTGTGACGCGACGGCCCTGCAGGTCAAAGACACCCTCCGCCTTGGGCTTTTCCTCAGCCACAGGCGACACTCCATCCGGATCGTAAACCACAAAGCGGAAAGTGACGATGGGACTCCATTCTCCGTTGACATTGCAGATGGCACGAAGAGTCAGGGTGTCCGAAAGAGCGATTCCAGCATTCTCCTCGAGTATGTTTTGCCCTTCTGAATAGGTTTTGGCCGTAGGGGAAAGGGCTCCGGCATCATTCCTGAACCAGCTGACAGGAGCAGAGCCGTCGAGGGTATAATATATGTTCGAGCCTGTCATGGTCAGTCTGCTTTCCGTCGAGAGAGGCTGAACCTCGTAGCCGATTTCCGTATCGTCCACAAAAACGGCTGGGGCTTCTGTTTTGGGGAACCAGCCTTTGTTGCGAAGTTGCTGAATGAAAGTGGCCGTTCTGAAGGGGAAATACTGATTCAACAGGCGATTGCGCTCTGTCGCGTAGGCTCCATCAGGCTTGTAGAGAGTGCCTTGGGAAGAATAGGGATGGATGTCCCGACGATAGTCTCCCCATCGCGCAGACTCGTCCCACAATGCCAGATGGATGACATTATACAGGCTGTCCCAAGTGGCTTGGGCAGATTCGGGCGTCAGGGGACCGCCATGAGTGAGGGCACGTTGTGCTTCTTCGTGAAAGCGATGGGCGAAGATGCCTTGCCTCATCAAACGGTTCATGAATCCTGTAGGGCAGCCACGATTGTTCTTCGAGGTCACGTTTTCTGTGGGCGAAACAAGGACATTTTCCGAATCCCAGCAGATGAATCGGAAGCCGTTGTCCGCCCAGAAACGGTTCCTGTAAGCGTACCAATTGTGGTGGTCCCAGTCTGTATTGCCTCCATAAAGGTTGATGAGCATAAAGTGGATGAAGTTGTCCACATCCAGGAACGGCGGATACTTCACGTTTGGCTTGCCGTCGCTGCCACATCCGATGAGATGCATGTAGCTGGAATGGTTGGGAAGTTCGTAGATGAGGTCAGCCATATGGTTCCACGCATCTATGGTTCCGTAAGTCGGAATGGCGGCATGATTCTGTCCGTTTGTGTCTTCCACTTCAGTCACATCCCATTCCTCCTCGACCGAATCAAAGTGTTGGGCACAGAAATCATCGCTCACGCGTTCGCAAAGATTGTACATCCCCCAGTATAGTCCGTTGAGAAAGAGGTGAACATACTGTCCTTTGCTGATTGGGTCGCCCATTTTCGCCTGTGTTTCTCGCGTCCAAATATCGCGAATGTATTGTGCTTTGATGCGTTGTGAATTGTCCCAATGTTGCCAGGAATAGCCGAAGAAAGTACGCAAGACGAGTGCGTCGAAGCGATTCGGACCTTGCTCTCCGAAGACGGGATACTTGAGTTTCTTGGGTCCGTATTCGCTCTTGAAATGCAGACGGAAAGCGTGTTTCGGATTCTTTTCAGGCAGCCTTCCGTGTCCTCCATGCAGTTTCAGGCAACAATCTATCGTGAGGTCATGATTGTCCGAACCTCCTATCATCTCGAACGAGACAGGTCTCTCCCACCCTCTTCCAGTTCCATCTCCGACAGGACAACCTGTGAAAATGTAGATTCCGCCAGTCTCTTCATTTGCTTCCCTGTTGAAAAGATTGCCCTTGTCTGTGACGAGAGAGACGATGGGAAGCGTCAGGATGCCTTCTGTGACATAGGTGGAATAGGTCTTGTTGCCCGTTATCTCGGGGTCCATCTCGTAGTCTGCGATTGCAGTTCCTGAGATTTGGCAGTACTTTCCCCAGTATCTGGGGTATCCGAAAGGGCTATTCCCCTGAGTCAGAAGGCTTTGAGGGAAGATATAGGAGGCAGTTGCGACTTCGCTCCAGACTGTATCGCTCACCAAAACCGCAGAGCGAATGACGGAAGTGGAACTGATATTGAGTGAGCCGTCATAGAGTTGTCCGTTCACTCTCGGGTCGCTTCCGTCATCCGTATAATAGATGACAGCGTTCGAAACAGGCGAGCTTATCGAGAGGTAGAACCTTTCGTGGTAAATGCCATGAGGCATACTGAACTTAGGAGCCTCAGCATAGGTGAGTCCACAAGCCAGCAAGCCTGACAACATACTGAATATTTCCTTTTTCCACATCGCTCGTTATGATTGCAAACATCACACTAGTAAATTGCAAACGTCACACTAGTAAATCGCAAACGTCACACGTGATGATTGCTAACGTCACTGGTGTCGTTTATCTGTCTTCAGGCATACTCTTTCCAGTCAGGAGTGTTCCATCGTTTGCCAGACCCTCCGCTCTGACGCTCAGGTGTGTCTGCTTGCCGTTACTGAAGAATCGGAACTCAGCCTTTCCGGCATCGTCGAGCTTGAGATCCGGGTTCCAATAAAGGGTGCGACGATAGTCTTTCACGTCAGGCAAAGGCTTGTTCGAGTAGTCGGGCTGGTAGAACTCCTCTGGAGCGGAATAGCCCGGGAGAACATATCTGCGGTCTCTGGAAGTGGCGCGTTGGGTGCCAGCCTCATCAATGAGACGCAGGTCGACCGTAACCGTGGGAATGTCTTCTCCGTCATAGAGCGAATTACCCTCACGCCTAGGACTGTAGTCCGTGTAGATATAGACCTTCCCGAGGTTCTTCAGGAGGTTGTACTTCTCCTTCTTGGAAGGCGGGATGTTGGCAGTTTCGACAGAAGGACCAGCTGCGGGATCCAGGGCACCATGTTTGCCATTTATCTGGAGGCGTTGGAGCGTATTGGCCGACATACTGGATTCGCGCTTGCCATCGATGCGAAGCTCCAGGTCGTAATCGCGCGAAAGATTCATATCGCCAATGTAAGTCCTGGAAACGTCGCGAACGAAACGGTTCTGCCCATAGAAGATTCCAGGACAGAAACCTGCGTCGCAAGTCTCGTTGAAGGCCTGATAGGCATCTATCACATAAGCGGGTTTTGTGGGGTCGAACCTGCCCAAGCGAGCCCGTTTCACGCTGACCGTTATCTCGTCGAGCATGCGGGAACCGTCCATCACCCACTCTGGAGCAATGACAGAACCCTTGGGCGCCTCAGCCAAATGGCATTGGTACCAGTCGTAGGGCTTGACGAAACGAGGATAGAAAGGACGCAGACGGACATAGAACTCAGGATAGTTGAGCTTATCGTTCCTGTCTGTTCCAGGCAACTCCCAAATGTAGGGTTTGCCCTTCTTCCACTTCGTACTGTCGCTTGCTGCGAGGTGGAAGATGCAACCTTCGTAGAAGCGAGGCGAAGGAATGGAGAAAGCCTGATTCTCCGTCATCATCTCTCCGCTGACATATTGCTCGGCTCCTGGTTTTGAGAAACCTGCTCTGACGAGAAGTTCAGTCTTCAGTTCGCCCTGGTTTTGCATGCGTTGGAGCAACTGGTCCGATTGGACAGGAACCAGTCTGCCAGTCGTCTCAGAGAGAGTTCTGGAGGCTGTCACGCTGCCGCCATCAGTGGCTTCCCTCGTTTCGTAGTCCTCGTTTGTGGCCGTTTCCTGCTCCTGGGCCAGGATGTCGCTCACCTCAGTATCGCCATCTGCATTGACGGAGACAAAGTTGTCGGCATACATCGATTCCTGCTCCTGTGCCATATACTTGTTGACCTCTCCCACAAGAAGGGGAGTCTGCTCTGGTTTGTGGTTCAGGACAAACGCTCCAGGACTGGTCATGGTATGCCAATCGTAACGACGCCAGCCTTGAATCATCAAGAGAAGGTCAAGGGCACGATTGTGTTCCTCGTCGTCCTTCTCGAAGAAGTAGCCCGGATTCTCCACAAAGCCCCGTATCTCGCTTGCCAGAAGCATTTCCGTCATGATGTTGCCATTGTCGTAGAGGTACTCGGAATGGGTGGCGTCACAAACAGACACGCTGACCGAAGTTCCAGGTTTTCCACCTTCGACTGCAAGGCTGACAGGAGCGAAAGGTTCTGCCGGATCTTTCGTCAAGCCATTGATATGCAGGTTGTTGGGGGCAAGGTCATCTTTCTTGCAGAAGAAAAGACGGTCTGCATAGACGCGTCCCACATTATTATATATGGTGACTTGACAGACTCCTGTCTTCAACTTCGCCTCGTCGATAGTGACGGAAGTGCTTCCGCTGGGAATAGTCTGGAAGTCGAGCATCACGCCATCGTGCATTACTGTCATCCCGAGAGGCTCGTTTGCGGCACTTCCCACAGCTGCGATGTCGACTGTCGTCTTTCCGCCTTCGCGTTTTACCTGAATGGCACAACCATCCGTTTCAGCGCTCGGCAGGCTTTCCTTGGCTGTTCCCTTCTTGCCCGTATAGGTCACGCTATAGCTCTTCCCACTTTGAGGCGTAAAGGTGAACGAACCACGACCCCGCTGTTCCACATCCGCTTCCGCCACCACTTTGCTCTGTCCCTCCGTCACTACGACTTTGCCATCCAAATGCAAGCCCTCGTTGCTCGTGACCTCGAAAGCCACCCTGTTAGGCACTCCAGCCACCAGGTTTCCACCTTCAGGGAAGAGTTGCAGCTTGGGTTTGGGCGAAGTTTCGTCCACTTTCGATTGGCGACGAAGGGGACGCAAGGTCATTTCGTGATAGAAGTCGCCAGGTTCCTTCGGTTTGTCGAAGACGGGAAAGACGCGACTGTACAGTTTCTCGTAGTCCGTATAATACTCCTTTGCCATCCTCTTGTTGAAGAACCATTGCTCGGAAACGATGTTGTGGGAATGTTCCGTGATGCCCCAATTGAGCTGCCAACGCGTATAGGCACGCAACTCATAATAGCCGCCATAAAGCGTATCCTGCAGGACAAAGCTGCCATGCATCTGCCCGTTCTGGAGTTCCAGTATCTGACGTTCCACAAGATAGCCGTCCTGATTCAGCAATTCCGCATAGAGAACTCCGCTCAACCGGCTGGGCGCCCCGGTATCGCTGCGACGGACATAAGCCTTGTAGTATATGGTGTCTCCAAGGAAATAACATGTATTGTCGGTATGAACGAAGACCTGTTCCTGCGGAATGGACTTGCCGAAGGTTTCCAGACGCTGTGCCCATCCTTCTAGCGTGGTTGGGGTCTGCTGC
>JAGCFN010000061.1 GCA_017650085.1 Bacteroidaceae bacterium
AAAGCAGGTTGGTGTAGAGTGTAGAGTGTTTCCCGACATTTCAGCATTTCAAATGCTTATATTCAGTCCTGTCGGATTTAAATCCGCCAGAACAAGGCGACAATCGCAATCGACACACTAGATAATCCCAAACGTCACACTAGTTAATCGCAAACGTGGCACTAGATGATCGCAATCGTAAAGCCCCTCTCTAACTCCCCCCAAAGGGGCGAGGACAGTGGGGAAGAGAGAATTAACAAACCATAAAACACTTTTGCTCTGTATTCTGGGGGTCGTTTTTCGAGGCGCTTTTTTGCGTCTTCGTTGTGTATGTGGAAAATTTTGTAACTTTGACCTGCGGTCGAACTTACTCCCGCTCGGAAATAAAAAGAAAAAAACTCATGTTTTCCTTTTGTATTTCGCTCGCTTATTCGTAACTTTGCAGAGATTTCGTTCAAAAAACAAGACTAACATGATATATTTTCTTGAAGCTGCACCTTTGGAGGCAGGGAAAGAGGTGATTGAGGCTGCGAAAAACGGACAGATTGACCAGCTGATTCACCAGGCCATCTCAATGGGAATGGAGGCTGGAAAGAGCCTTCTGCTCGCTCTTGTCATTTTCGTTGTAGGCCGTTACGCCATCAAGTTCATCAACAAAATGGTGGCCAGAATGCTGGAGAAGCGAAATGTGGAACCTACCGTCCAATCGTTCCTGAAGAGTTTTGTCAATATCACCCTCATCATTCTGCTCATCATCATGGTGGTGGGCACTCTTGGCGTGAACACGACGAGCCTTGCTGCCCTGCTGGGTGCTGCAGGTCTGGCTGTGGGTATGGCACTGAGCGGCAACCTCCAGAACTTGGCCGGAGGTATCATTCTGCTTTTCCTGAAGCCTTTCAAGATTGGCGACTTCATTGAGGTTCAAGGGGTTAGCGGCATCGTGAAGGCCATTCAGATCTTCCACACGATACTGACCACGACTGACAACAAGGAGCTATACATCCCGAATGGAGCGCTCTCGAGCGGCAACATCACGAACTACACGAAGAACGATTTGAGGCGAGTGGACTTCACGATAAGCGTGGAGTATGGCACTGAGACACAGAAGGTTAAGGAGGTCACGCTGGAACTCCTGAAACAAGATGAGCGCATCATGCAAGATCCGGCTCCCTTCATTGCCGTGAAAGAGCTGGCAGACAGTAGCGTGGACTTCGTGCTTCGGGTTTGGGTGAAAGCCTCGGACTACTGGGATGTCTTTTTCGATACGAACGAGCGCATCTATACGGAATACAACGAGCAAGGCATCGGATTCCCATTCCCGCAGATTCAGGTACATCAGTAACCATTGAACATTGAATATTGAACATTGAACATTTATGGACGGTTACTTACAAAAGCAGTTTCAAGGGCCGACGAAGCGGTTTGTGCAAACGCTGACGCTCAAGTCCGACGAAGAAGCGAGACGCGAATACATCAAGTGGCACTCGCCGGAATACAACTGGAAGGAGATTCGCGAGGGCATTCGCGAGGTCGGCATCCTGGAGATGGAAATCTACATCTTGGACAACATGTTGGTCATGATTGTGGATGCTCCAGCCGATTTCGACTGGGACAAGGCGATGGCCCGACTCGCCACCCTACCCCACCAAGCTGAATGGGAGGCCTTTGTAAGCCAGTTCCAGGGCTGCAGCAAGGAAGCCACGAGCGACGAGAAATGGCAGATGATGGAGCGGATGTTCTACCTGTATGAATAGACAACGGACAACAGACAACAGACAACGGACAATAGACTACAGACAACAGAATTTAAAACACCTTATGAAAACCTTAGAAAAAAGATACTTTTTGCCGTTTGCATTGGTCTCCATACTTTTTCTGCTGTGGGGATTGGCAAACAACATGACTGACACTTTGCTGGCTGCCTTCAAGAAAGTGATGCAGATGAGCGACTCGCAAACCTCGCTTATTCAGTTTGCCTTCTACGGCTCTTACTTCTGCTTCGCTCTTCCAGCAGCTCTTTTCATCAGGAAATACTCCTTCAAAGCCGGCATCATTCTGGGTCTTCTGCTCTATGCAGGAGGCGCCATGCTGTTCTATCCTTCGGCCCTGACTGAGAGTTATCTGTTCTATCTCATCGCCATCTACATTCTGGCAGGAGGCTGTTCTGTGCTCGAAACGACAGCCAATCCCTACATCCTCTCAATGGGAGCGCCAGAGACGGCTACCAGAAGGCTCAACATTGCGCAGTCGTTCAATCCGATCGGAAGCATTACGGGCATCCTCTTGAGCCAGCAATTCATCCTGCAGGACATTTCATTGAACAGTATTTCAGAGACTTACATGGGCCTCGGCTTTGTGCTCATCGCCATTATGATAGTGATGATGTTCTCGAAAATGCCAGGAGGGAAGGATTCCTCGCAAGGTAGTGTGAGTGCTTCTTTCAGGCGACTGCTCAGGAACAAACGATATGTTTGGGGCGTGGTGGCACAGTTCTTCTATGTGGGAGCGCAGATTTGTGTCTGGTCGTTCACTATCAGGCTGGTGATGCAGGAACTCGGCATAGTCGAGGCAGATGCAGCGACTTACTACCTGGCCAGCATCATCTGTTTCTGTGTGGCCCGCTTCTTCTTCACTTGGATGATGAAGTTCTTCCAGCCTGCAAAACTGATGGCTTGGGCCGCAGCCTTTGACATTGTGCTCTGTCTCATTGTGATACTGATGAGCGGAAGCGGCATGATAGCAGTCGTGGCTCTGGTTCTCATCAGTTTCTTCATGTCGCTTCAGTTCCCGACCATCTACGGAATTGCCCTCGAAGGCGTGGGAGAAGATGCCAAGATAGGTGCTTCGGGTCTCATCATGGCAATTCTGGGAGGCGCTATTCTGACGCCACTTCAGGGCATCGTCAGCGACATGTTTGGCGTCTCTGTGTCGTATGTTGTGCCACTCGTCTGCTTCGTTGTGGTGCTGGGGTACAGCATAGCCCCCTCCAACTCCCCCAAAGGGGAGAGCATAGCCACAAAAGTCCCGTCTCAAAGTGACTTGGAAGGCCATATCTAAAGAAATACAAATAACTAATGAACAATAAGGAATGAATAACGAGATAAAGCACTCCCCTTTGGGGGAGAAGGAGGGGGGCCGTAAGGTCTTTGTTAGCGGTTGCTATGACTTGCTGCATAGCGGTCATGTAGAGTTCTTCAAACAGGCTGCCGAGTATGGCGATCTGTATGTTGGCATCGGGTCGGATGATACGATATTGCACTACAAGAACCACAAAACATTCTATCCTGAGCAGGAACGCCTCTTCATGGTGCAGAGCATCAAATACGTCAAGGAAGCCTACATCAACAAAGGCAGCGGCGTGATGGACTTTGTGCCGACAGTGGAGATGCTCAAGCCCGACCGCTTTGTGGTGAACCAGGATGGTGCAAGCGACGAGAAGCGGCGGTTCTGCGAAGAGCGGGGAATAGAGTATATCGTGCTCGAAAGGACACCTGCAGAAGGACTGGATGCGCGTTCGAGCACAGGCCTTAAGAGTCAGATTTGCCAGATTCCAACCCGACTCGACCTGGCAGGAACTTGGATTGACCAGCCTTATGTCAGCTGCTTTGCTCCAGGCTGGGCACTGACCATCTCGCTCATTCCGAACTTTGAAGTAAGGGAACGCTGTGGCCTCTCCACCTCAACTCGCAAACAGATACAGAGGATATGGCCAGTGAAGTTGCCCGACATGGACCCTGAGATGCTGGCGAAGCTCGTCTTTTGCTTCGAGAACGACCCAGAACGAAGTGACGGCATCATTTCCGGAGCTCAAGATGCCATCGGAATCTGCATACCAGGTCTTTGCCGACACCATTACAATGCCCGTTATTGGCCCGACAGAATCGAACAATGCAACGACGAACACACACTCAGTTGGCTGGAAAGCCACCTCTGTTTGGTGCCGATGTTCCCTCGCAGACCCGGTTGTTCGGTAATTGAAGGCAGGGACATAACACAACCGAAGGTAAAAGCTTTGGCCAAGGCTGCCGATGATTGCTGGGATGCCATCATGCTGAAGGACCTCGAAGACTTCGCCGCGGCTTACAAGGCATCGTTCGAAGCCCAGATTTCCATGTTCCCAGCCATGATTCAGCCTGGCGTTCAGGACTATATCGACCAATATTCTGCAATGGATGGCGTGCTGGCATGGAAGATGCCTGGAGCTGGTGGTGGAGGCTACTTGGCACTCGTTCTTGACGATGCCGAAGCGTTCTGCCAATCTCATGAAGAAGCTATTCCGCTCACTATACGTAGAACTTAAACTAAAACACTTATGCTCCACATCAAAGAAGAGGCTGCTCGCTGCCTATTGTGCGAAGATGCTCCTTGCACGAAAGCCTGCATTAAAGGTGATCCTGCCCGTGCCATTCGTGCCATTCGCTTTGACAACATCAAGAACGCAGGCAGATGGATTGCAGACTGCTCTGATGCCGACCTGGAAAGGGCGGAACAGGCTTGCATCCACTACGACCAGCCTATCCGCATCAGGGAATTGCTTCGTTCTGCCTGTCAAGACTGCAAAGCGACAGACACAAACCCATCCTTGCACATCACTTTTTGCGGCATCAAATGCGAGAACCCATTCTTCCTGGCTTCATCTGCCGTTTGTACCAACTACGAGATGGTGGCCCGTGCCTTCGACATGGGTTGGGCTGGTGTCTTCTACAAGACCATTTGCAAGCAGGACATTCGCGAGGTCTCGCCCCGATTCGATGCCATCAAGGAGAACACATCCTTCGCGGGATTCCGCAACATGGAACAGTTGAGCGAGAACCCTTATGAGGTGGACTTCGACATTCTGAAGCGCTTGAAGCAGAACTACCCGTCGAAAGTGGTCGTTGCCAGCATCATGGGTCAGTTCGAAGAGGAGTGGATCGAGCTTGCCAAGATGGCTGAGTTTGCAGGTTGCGACGCAGTCGAGCTGAACTTCTCCTGCCCCCAAATGCGACTGGCAGGAATGGGTAGCGACGTGGGACAAGACCACGAACTCGTCACAGCCTACACCGCCTACGTCAAGCAGAACGTGAAGATTCCCGTCATTCCCAAGATGACGCCGAACATCACACACATGAAAGAGCCTGCATTGGGTGCTTACTTTGCCGGAGCAGACGCCATTTCAGCCATCAACACCATCAAGAGCGTCACCTTCTCGCCCGAGGCTGAAGTCAGCGAGAAGAAGACCGTATCTGGATACTCGGGCAAGGCTGTGAAGCCCATCGCACAGCGTTTCATCCTCGAACTGGCGCAGAACCAAATCATGAGAGGCATCGAACTGAGCGGAATTGGCGGCATTGAGACTTGGAAAGACGCGCTCGAATACATTCAGATAGGCTGTCGAAATGTGCAGGTCTGCACGGCTGTCATGGAGTACGGCTACCGCATCATCGACGACCTCATCCTTGGCTTGACGACCTACATGGCTGAGCGCGGCATCGAGCATCTGGAGGACCTCGTGGGCGAACAACTGCCTTCGTTTGTCCAGCCTTCTGAACTCGACAGAGAGACGATGGTGCTG
>JAGCFN010000062.1 GCA_017650085.1 Bacteroidaceae bacterium
GGCATCTTCAGGTTAGCCTCGCCCTCAACCTTTGCATCAGCAATGATCTTGCGAGCCTCGTCGGCCTGCTCCTGTGTGAGCCAGCCCTTAGACATGTTGCTCTCGATGTGATCCTCAGAATCAACCAGGTTGGGGTTCAAACCAGCCTTCTTGAGCTTCATATCAACGAACTTCTGAACCTGCTCGAGCTTTGACTTCTCAACAGCAGTCTTGTACTCCTCGTCGAGAATCTTTGGATCGATGCTCTGAGCGTCGAGAGCTACTGGCTTCATAGCAGCAACCTGCATAGCTACCAGGTGACCCTGCTCGGCAGCGGGCTTGTTGGTCTGAACCATGGTGCAGAGAGTGTTCTTTGCCATGTGGTTGTAGATCTCAATGTTCTCACCCTCGAGAGTCAGGTAGCCATCCAGCTCCATCTTCTCACCGGTGATACCAGAGCGCTGAGTAACTGCGTCCTGAACCTTCTGACCGTCAGCCAGAGTAAGCTCCTTAACAGCCTCAATATCCTTAGCCTTAGCAGCAATAGCAGCGTCGAGGATGCTCTGAGTAAGAGCAATGAAATCGGCACCGTTAGCAACGAAGTCGGTCTCACACTTCAGGGCGATCATAGCAGCGAAGCCATCAACGCTCTTAACGAGTACACAACCATTAGATGTCTCACGGTCGCTACGCTTAGCAGCGATAGCGAGGCCACGCTCACGGAGGAGCTCCTTAGCCTTGTCGAAGTCGCCCTCAGCCTCGGTCAGAGCCTTCTTTACGTCAGCCAGACCAGCGCCAGTCATTGCGCGAAGCTTCTTGATATCGTCAATTGAAATTGCCATTTTAATTTTAAATCTTAAATGTTTGTAATGTATAAAGTATTACTCAGCAGCAGGAGCCTCTGCCTCAGCCTTTGGCTCAGCGTCCTTGCGAGCCTTGCGTGGAGCACGCTTTGGCTTAGCCTCCTCAGCAGCCTCAGCCTGAGCGTCAGCAGCCTTCTCGTCGGCCTTCTCTACCTTACGCTCCTCGATACCCTCGGCGATAGCAGTGCAGCAGGCATTCAGGATAGCCTCTACAGAGTCCTTAGCGTCGTCGTTAGCAGGGATAACGAAGTCGATATTATTAGGATCAGAGTTGGTGTCAACGATACCGAATACGGGGATACCCAGACGGTTAGCCTCACGAACAGCGATATTCTCCTTCAAAACGTCAACTACGAAGAGAGCGCTTGGCAGACGAGTAAGATCGGCGATAGAACCAAGGTTCTTCTCGAGCTTAGCACGCTGACGAGTGATCTGCAGAAGCTCACGCTTTGACAGGTTTGAATATGTACCATCCTGCATCAGACGATCGATGTTCGCCATTTTCTTAACGGCCTTACGGATTGTGGGGAAGTTTGTAAGCATACCACCTGGCCAACGCTCGATAACGTATGGCATGTTGATGCTAGCAGCCTTCTCAGCAACCACTTCCTTTGTCTGTTTTTTAGTAGCGACGAACAGAACCTTCTTGCCACTCTTGGCAATCTGCTTCAATGCTTCAGCAGCCTCGTCAACCTTAGCTACTGTCTTATGCAGGTCGATAATATGAATACCGTTACGCTCTGTGTAGATGTAAGGAGCCATAGCGGGGTTCCACTTACGCTTCAGGTGACCGAAATGACAGCCAGCCTGCAGCAACTGTTCAAAATTTGTTCTTGACATTTTCTTAATGCTTTTAAATTGTTTACTTTCTTTTTAATTCTTTTGTCCAGAATCAGCCCGATGGTAGTCCAGAGGAATCCAGCGGGTTTAGATACTAAACTATCGCTTGGTTGTTCAGCGGGATTAACGCTTACTGAACTGGAAGCGACGACGTGCCTTTGGACGACCTGGCTTCTTACGCTCAACCTCACGGCTATCACGTGTCATGAAACCTGCATCCTTCAGCTTCTTCTTATCCTCTTCGTTGATCTTCACGAGAGCGCGAGCGATTGCGAGACGCAGAGCCTGGCTCTGACC
>JAGCFN010000063.1 GCA_017650085.1 Bacteroidaceae bacterium
AAAATTCAAAACAATGAAAAAGATCGAGAACAATTTCGCAGTAACAGGTTTCGTAGGTAAGGATGCAGAAATCCGTCAGTTCACAACCGCTTCAGTAGCACGTTTCTCACTGGCTATCGGCCGTAACGAGAAGAACGGCGAGGAAAACAGCCGCGTATCGGCTTTCGTCAACGTGGAAGCATGGCGCAAGAACGAGAACGCCACTTCGTTCGACAAGCTCGCCAAGGGCACAATGCTCACCGTCGAGGGCTACTTCAAGCCAGAGGAATGGAGCGACCAGGAAGGTGTCAAGCATCAGCGCGTGCTGCTGGTAGCCACCAAGTTCTATGAGACTCCCGACAAGGAGGAAGAAGCTCCGAAGGAGGAGAAGAAAACTTCAAAGAAGAAGGCCAAGTAAGCCTTCTTCTTCCCTCCTCTGAATAGTTTTCTCGAATAAAGGGAATAGAATAATGTTAATCATAACAGTTAGGGCTATGTATTATCAAACTTGTTGCAGCCAGACCACCATTGACGAGTGGCAACAACTGATGAAGGGCGCAAGGAAAGCAAGCCACAAACGGCTTGTGCAAAGAGTAAAGCGCGAACTTCCCGACCTCTACAAAGCATTGGCTTTGAACTTCTACAATCCCTATTGGGAACAATGCAAGCAAACCAAAACCCATTATATTCTGGTTAGCTCAGCAATAGAATATTTTATCCATAAATAATTAACAGGTAACGACGAGACCAACCATCCGTCACTTAACTTTCAAGCAATATGATTTATACTCACACTATCGGACGCATCGGCAAGGATTGCCAGGTCATCACAGGAACACACGGAACATTCATGGCAGTGGATATTGCCGTCGATGATTATTCCAAAGGTCAGAACATCACTACATGGGTAAGGGTACGCAGCAGCAGGGAAAACCATGTCCGCTTGGCTGAATACCTCACTAAGGGAAGGCTCATTCTCGTAGAGGGCACCATCTCCACATCGCAGTGGAAAGACCGCCAAGGCGAGAGCCACACGCAAATCTCCATCAATGCGGATAGCATCGCTTTCGTGAACGCAGGGAAGAAAGAGGAGCAGAACGACAACCCGAAGAAGGCTGCCAAGAAAGGGGCTAAGGCTAAGAACACACCTCAGCCACCACAGGACGCTCCAGAACCAGACGAGAAAGATTTACCATTCTAAAGGAGGAAAGGAGGACGCAATGAGATACGCAAGGCTATTTGTACCCTATCGTGGATATTGGGACATCAGTGTGGATTTGGACAGCATCGACGGTGGCTATCATGGCTATCAGTACAACTGCATCGTTTTGGGCAGCGGAGCGGAGATAACCTGCTATCGGGATGAGTTTGAGTTTGTGGACTAATAAGGCTTCGTGACTATGGATTGGCACATCGTATATGCAAAGTTTGACGGATGCAAGGGCTTCAAGGCTTTTGACGTTAACGAGGGAAGACAAGTCGGGAATCTGATTTACGCTTCTCTGATGGAGAACACGGAGGACACCCGGCAGAAACTACAGAAGCTGGCAGACTTGAACAAGGAGTTTCATCTTGTGCTGCAACTTCGCAGGAAAGGCAGAGTATGCTTTCAGACAAAGTAAAAGGTAACGGGCAGACCAACCATCTGCCCACAATTTCTAAACATTATGGCAAAGCAAACAAAAGAAAACGAAGAGTACAAACGTCTCTTGGAGAAACACGAGGCTCTGGACAGCTTCACGGACGAAGCTCTTGACAGACGCAGGGAATGGTTCCTTCAAGAGGTCATCAACCACTATGACATGGTGGAGATAGGAACGCTCTACTTCGGTGACATAGCCATCGACGTGGAGAGCATCTACTATGACAAAGCGGAGCATCGCCTGATGGTTCACATTTCCAGCAAGGAAATGGAGGGTGACATCATCTACGCATCCCTGCAGAGGGAGAAGCAAGGAAAACTGGTGGAACTGGTATTCGAGGAAATGAAGTGCCTCGAAGAAGGACCGACGTTATTGGGGATGATGATTGACGGTAGCAACATCCTGTATCGAAACGTCTTCATCAAGGAGCTTGACACCGAGGTGAAAGTCACTTCCGAGGAGGTCTTTGAGACGCATATAGAGGAAGGGAGTCCCGATGACAACAAGTTCTATTGCTATGTTCCAGCGGAAGAGTTCTTCAAGCTCAATGACCTTGATTTTGAGAAGTACGTCAACAAGAATTACTAAAGGCAACGGGCAGACTCGCTCGACCTCTGGTCGCTTGCCAGAGCAAGAACCACCTGCCCACAATTCTTTCAATCATGGATATGACAGACAAGAAGAAAGAGCAGATAAAGGCTCTGGTTGAAAAGATGAAGCTGGAAGGGAAGCCCATAGACTGGGCTACCATTGTACTGTGCTGAAGCCAGCGAGTCCTGCCTGGTTGGGCAGGACTTATTCATTCTCCTCTCATGGCGCATATCCCTCAGAAAGTGTCCTACGTCGGTGAAGCACAGCTGCACTGACCAAGGACACCTTCTTCGGGATGGGCAAACACGAAACGACAGGCTTCATCAGTCGAGGATGATCTCCGTTGGAGTACATGCTCTTCATCTGAATCCCGTCCATTCGTCTTTTGTTTGCCCTGCTATGCCATTGACCTCATTCTTCGCTTCTGCTCTCAGGGTATCAAAGAACTACGTCCACCCAAAAGCGGAACGGCAGGGCTGGTTCTGCTATTGAGCCGATGGCACGATAGCGGAACGGATGAACGGCGAGAGGACAGAGACCTTTCTCCCTGGCATCCACAGGGCTGACTACATTCTTCACCAGCTCAGTTTGATAGCCTTTCCGAAATGGTCTTTGTCCACTCGCTTTGACGTTCATCTGGCAGCCGTACCGTTGCCGCTACCCACCGTCATTCATATATGACTTAATTTGCATCCTGCAATTCAGCCGTTCAGTTCCATATCCTTCTTTACTTTCGATTGAACATATCGGCTTTGTATAGCTGGGGAATCATTTTTCTGCGAAGTTACCTTGGATTTGTCAAACTGCAAGGCGTGTCCTGTGAACAATCTTCCTTTAAGCAAAATTGCTTAAAGAGTATTCTTCACGACAGTCTTGCCTTATTTGCCCTATCCGCACTTCTGAAAGCAGAAAAATCTTCCCGCAACACAGCCGAAAGGCTTTGATAAAAGGGAAATAAAAATTTCAAGCAATATGGCAACAACGCAATTCAACAACCGACTGATTACTCCAGAGCTGACAGAGGCTCTGAGCAGTTATCCCCTGTATTCTCAGGACGCGAAGAAGAAGGATGCTCTTTGCATCGCAGTGTTTTACCTTGGCAATATCCGCTGGTACATCATGGAGGGACAGCAGGAAGGCAATGACTTCACGCTCTATGGCATCGTTACTGGACTGCAAGAGACGGAGTACGGCTACCAGTCTGCAACCGAAATGGCAGGTATCACCTATGATGCAAGCGAGGACGGACTTGGCACTTTGAGGATTGAGCAGGACAAGGATTTCAAGCCTTGCACCCTTGCAGAGATTGAGGACGCAGAACTGCAAGCATTCCTCTCACGGCTCTATGATAAAGACTAATGTATAACCCTTAAACATAGCAGATTATGAAGATTATCGTAATGGACAGCGCCAACGTGCGCATCGAGGTTTTGAACGTAGACGACCACATGCTGGAGGACGAAATAGAATTGTTCCTTTCCGAGCACGGCTATTCGTTGAACAACATTTCTTGGATGGCAGCACCCATCGACTTCGTGCCGGTGCAGTTCCATGAGTATGACACCGACAAGGAGAACGGCGAAGAAGTTCACGCCACACGTAGCGGACGACTGAAGGACTTTTCCATCTATGACAGTGTGCAGGAGGTGAAGCACCGTGAGCAGGAAGAACTTGCAGCAGCACTTAAACTTCATGGTGAGAAGGTGGATGATGGCTATGAATGGCACTTCGAGGGTGAATGTCCCATCGTAGCAGCCTATGACTATGACGAGCCTTGTGACGTGGTAATCCTTTCCGTCAGAGCGAACAAGGATGGAGGTCTCACCATCATAGGTGACGAGAAGAACGACCGGGGGAATGAACATGAGATTGAGGCAGATGACATCTTTGCCGGACACATGGACTTCATCACTTCGGAGATTGGAGAATAAACGACTTCGGGAATAGGTGGCAATGGAGCTGCCTATTCCCAATAATACACAAGCAATATGAGACAGATATTTGTTGTTTACGAAACTGACGCATGGCACAGCACAAACCATCGGGAATGTGCAGGTGTGTTCACCAGCAAATGGGCTGCCGTGAATGCCATCGTGAAGAACCACCGCATAGAACTGGATGAGTTCTTTGACGAGGACGAGATTGAAAAGACCTCCAAGAGAGTGCTGGAAGCCGAGGCAAGGCGCAGGCTCCGCAAGGAACTGGAGTTTGCCTACCAGACACAGGGCTATGAAACCAACTATGATATTGAGGTCTGGAATATCAACGAATGGTATCTAACTAAATATTAGGCGATATGACCAACAAGCAGAGAAAAACAATGATTGAGCAATGGGTCACTCAGATAAACCCTAAAGCCATCCTCCGTGCAGCCGATGCCCGTTGTGGGGCAAGGTATGCCGTATATGTGGTAGAGAAGCCAGGAGAGTTCGGGACAAGATGCACCGACTATCTGCCCCTGGAGCAGCTGGAGCAATACCTTCTTGGGGTATTCTATGCCAGCGAGTTTAACAGACTGATTGGAAAGAAGTCTGCATAAACCAAAGCCCTTCGAGCATCGCAAATGACTCGAAGGGCTGCTTACATTTGCCAGGACAACCCACCTCAAACAAGTTTCGAGTTTTACCCTTGGCAAAAAACAAAACGATTTCTGCCAAGTCAAATTT
Source organism: Bacteroidaceae bacterium (assembly GCA_017650085.1). Classification (GTDB taxonomy): domain Bacteria; phylum Bacteroidota; class Bacteroidia; order Bacteroidales; family Bacteroidaceae; genus Physcousia. Next base: position 4,880 of record JAGCFN010000063.1, read on the forward strand.
AACAAATCGGGCCTTAATTTTAACATTAACGCCTATGGTGGAAGCATGGTGATT